>CBFHWV010000049.1:6536-13660 GCA_965659565.1 uncultured Flavobacteriales bacterium | reverse complement strand
ACCACTGCAACAATGTGACGGTGGAGACCTGTGATCAGAACATCACCATCACCGACAACAGCGCACCGAGCACGCCGATCATCACCTGCCCGCAGGACGCGACGGTGTACTTGGATGCCGATTGCAACGCAGACGTCACCCCGACCATGACGGGCACGGCCACGGCCATGGCCACGGACAACTGCGACAGCGACTTGGATTACACCATCAACCACACCGATGGCGCTGCGGTCTACAGCTGCGACCAGAGTGAGGTGTGCATGGAGGAGCTCTACAGCGAGGACTTCGAAAACGAGACGCCGGCCAACGCCGCCAACCTCTGTCACGAAGCCACCGCTTACGTGCCTGCTGACAACAACTGGTCCCTCGGACCAGCGTGCATGATCCTCACCAACGGCATCCCGCAGTTGATCGAGGACGCCGGCGACACCCACTTGTTGTTCAACAACGAGTACAGTGCCGGTGACGAGGTCTTCAACTCAGCCGACATCGACATCTCCGGCATGTCCACCGTGCGCATCGCATTCGATGCCCGCAGCCAAGGCGACGTGGAGAACAGCGGTCCATACATCGACCAGTTCGAGATGTTCATCGTGGTGGACGGCACGGAGACCAGCCTGTACCAGGCCAATGGTCACGTGGACGGCACCGACGGCGGTGGCAACAACGCCCTCGTGACGTACAGCTATGAGGACAATGTGGCCGTGTCCGGTTCCACCATGTCCTTGCGCTTGAAGGTCAAGATCTCTGGATCCGGTGCTCAAGAGCAGTACGGCATTGACAACCTGTCCATCTGCTCTGTGGATGACCAGGCCCAAGGCAGCTACAGCTTCGTCCGGACCTGGACGGCCACGGCCACGGACAACTGCAACAACACCAGCGCGTCCTCCAGCTGCGAGCAGACGATCACCGTGTTGGACAACCTCGCTCCGATGGTGAGCTGTGAAGACATGACCGTGGAGTGCGACGGAGCTGGAAACGTGGCGGACCTCGCCACTTTCTTGGCCAGCGCCACCGCGACGGATAACTGTGACAGCGACGTGACCATCACGCACGATTTCACCATGTTGAGCGACCTGTGTGCCGAAACCGGAAGTGCAACAGTGACCTTCACTGCCACGGACGACTGCGGCAACCAAGGCACGTGCACGTCCACCTTCACCATCCAGGACACCACCGCTCCGGATGCCCCGATCCTTGTCGGTCCGGCTGACGCGACGGTCTACCTCGATGCCAACTGCACCACCGATGCCAGCATCACGGTGACGGGTGAGGCCACTGCCACGGCCACCGACGCGTGCGACGCTTCTGTAGAGGCCAATGTGACCCACACCGACGGCGCCCCGAACTACACATGCACCGGCGATGATGACATGCTCGAGGGCAGCTACACGTTCGTGCGGACGTTCTCGGCCACGGCCACGGATGCTTGCAGCAACACCAGCACGGCCAGCACCTATGCGCAGACCATCACGGTGAAGGACGAGATGGCCCCGACCATCACCTGTCCTGCAGACATGACGGTCGAATGCGACGGCGCCGGCAATGCCGCTGACCTCGCGACCTTCTTGGCGGGTGCTTCTGCCACGGACAACTGCGACAGCGATGTGGCCATCACCCACGACTACGTGGCCGGCTCCATCACGGGCGGTTGCAGCGCCTTCACGGGCAGCGTGACGGTGACGTTCACCGCCGTCGACGACTGCGGCAACAACGCCACCTGCAGCGCGACGTTCACCATCGCAGACACGACGCCGCCTGCCATCACGGCGAGCAACGAAGTGTCCATTGCTTGTGATGAGTACAGCGCCACTGCGGAATACGAGTACAGCGCCACGGACGACTGCAGCAACGTCACGACCACCATTGTGGATGTGGTGCAGAGCGGCGCTTGTGCCGGAGAGTATGAGCGCACATACACGGCCACCGATGACTGTGGGTTGACCAGCACCTTCGTGCAGATCGTGAAGCTCACCGATGAGGTGGCACCGACGTTCGACATCGCTTGCCCAGAGGACATCACGTTGTACACGGATGCCAACTGTGAAGTGGATGACAGCGAGGCCACCCTCGGTTCTGCCACCTACAGCAACGAGGACGACAACTGTGATGCAACGGTGGACATGAACGTGTCTTCCTCAGATGTGACGACGCCAGGCTGCGCAGGCAGCTACACCATCGTCCGCACCTGGACCGTCACCGGAACGGACCACTGCAACAACGTGACGACGAAGACGTGCTCGCAGACCATCACGGTGCTCGACACCACGGCGCCGACCATCCAGTCGCCGGCCATGGACAGCGAAGTGGAATGTGACGGCAGTGGAAACAGCGCGGCCTTCCAGACCTGGCTCGGCAACAACGCCGGTGCCACAGCCACGGATGCTTGCAGCGCGGTGACCTGGACCAACGATTACGTCGCCGGTTCGCTCAGCGATGAGTGCGGTGCCACGGGCAGCGTGACGGTGGAATTCACCGCCACGGATGCGTGCAACAACAGCAGCATGACGTCGGCCACGTTCACCATCGTGGACGAGACCGATCCAGCGCTGTCGGTGACCTGGCCTGAGGATGCCAACCTGACGCAGAACGCGACGTGCGACATCGCCACAGGAACGGCAGAACTGGGCTCCGCCACGGCGACGGCCACCGATGCCTGCTCCAACGACAATGTGTCCATCCACATCTCCAGCGAGGATTCCGAGATCGTGTACACTTGCACGGGCGACGATGCCACGACGGAGGGCAGCTACACGTTTGATCGGACGTGGACGGTGACCGCCACGGACCTCTGCAACAACGTCACCACGGAGACGCACACGCAGACCATTGTGGTGACGGACAACACCGCGCCTCAGTTCACGGAGACCTGCGACCTGATGAATGATCCGAACGGAGAGACTCCAGTTCTGGTCTGCTGTGAGGACAACGCAGGAACGGTGACCATCCCGGCCGCATGTGCCGTCGAGGCGGTGGACAACTGCGACAGCGAAGTGGCCATCGACTACACGGAGACCTACGTGGGCGGTTTCGCGCCGACGTCCACCGTGGCGTCCTTCTGCGCATCTGCCACACCAGAGGCGTATGCAGACGGCTTGTCTTGCAGCTTCAAGGATCCGCACAGCTTCGTGTTGTTCGGGTTGGAAGGGGAGAACGTGTACTTCACGTCCATGGGCCCGGGCACTGTTGCCCAGAATGTGGACGGCACCTGGACCCTGACGCAAACCTTGACCAACGCCGACAACACCGGTGGCCTGATGGTCACTGCCACCTACGGTGAGGCCTACAGCTGGACGGAATGGCAGAACCAATCCTTCCCAACGGGCTACAAGCGCGATTGCGGCATCTTGGTGGACGACCACGAGAACTGGGATTACCGCATCATGCAGTCCGGTTCTGCCACGGGTACGGGCATCTACAGCGGTTACAACTTGACCCTGTCCCACGCTCCGGCCAACAACTACTACGCGATGCAAATCGGCCTCGGCGCCAACAACCAGAACGACAACTACGGTTACAGCGCCTGGTTCATGGCCACGGGTACGATGAACACCGGCACCGACGGTGAGCAGGCTGTGTTCTTCAGCGGTGACCTCTTCGGTGACCTCGACTGCTGCCTCCCGTGGAGCATCGAGCGCGATTACGTGGCTGTGGACGATTGCGGCAACCAAGAGACGTTCAGCTACGTGGTGAGCGTGAATGGAGAGGACTGCATGGACGATGCTGGTCCGATGGTGAGCGGCACGCAGGACGGCGACCACACCCCGGTCATCCTCGGTGGTGCTGGCGACGTGTTGACGGGCAAGACCCCGATTCGCGTGACCAACCTGCAGCCGAACCCGACCAACGACCTCAGCTTGCTGGGCTTCTCGGTGACGCAGAACATGCGCCTCCGCGTCGACATGTACACGATGGACGGCCTCCTGGTGACCGAGCTCTTCGACGGCATCGCTTCCCCGAACGTGAACCACACGCTCGACATCGAAGCCAACGACCTCGAGAGCGGCATGTACCAGATCCGCCTCTCCAGCAGCCAGTACCTGGTCGTGAAGAAGCTCCTCGTGACCGAGTGATCTTCCCCCACCTCTGACATCGGAAAGGGCCGCCCGCAAGGGTGGCCCTTTTTGTTGGCCTCGGCGCCTCAAATTATCACGTCTGCGAATCTGTGATTTGCGTGAATGAACGTGCGTTCTTTCCAGTATAAGGCGCGTTCCTCTCCTTTTTCTAGGAAGGAATAGTGGTATTGGGTGGCTTATTATTTGAATTGGGCGAAAATGAGATAAGACGCTCCGGTCCGTGCTGAAATGGGGAGAACTTATGCGTGCCATGACCTTGTCGCGCTGCTTGCTCCTGTTCCTTTCACTGGGTGCCATCGAATTGATGGCCCAGCCGCTGTTGACGTCCGAAGTGGTGGCCAGCGGTCCCAATGGCACCACCCACCGGGTGTATTTCCAAGCCGGTTCTGGGTCGGAGGTGCTCAGCGTTTTTGCATCAGAAGACCATCCCATGGAGGTGACGTCTACGGCGGCATTTCACCAAGTCAGCGGTCTCTCAGACGTCCTGTCCCAAAATGGCCTTCTCTTGCCTGGCATTGACACGGACAGCTGGTTTTCCATTGGCGATGGTTCCATTGCAGGTGCAGCCAACATTGGAGGAGCCGGTTGGAACGCGGCGCTGCAATCGTTTGCTGGAGGCGGTCCATTCCTGTGCAACGATGCGTTTGGGGGTGCCATTTATCTCACTCCTGGTACGGCACAAGGCACACTTCAGGACAGCGTGTTGCTTCTCGGTCAGTTCACATCCACGGGGACGATTTCCTTGGAATGGAACATCCAATGGAAACCTGCAGGATCCTCCGAGGCCATCGAGTCCACCGGGCTCATGTTGACCCTTCTTCCAGACGACGCGGGTTGCACGGATGTGAATGCCGTCAATTTTGATGCGGGTGCAAGTGAAGATGATGGGTCATGTGAGTACACCACCAATGGTTTCAATGGATTGGAATGGGAGCAAGTTGGTGCAGTCAATGGCATACCGGCATATCGGGTCTGGGCCCGAATGGACAATCCGTCTGAACAGGTCGTCAGCTTGTACGGAACATCAGGCCATCCCTTGCTCATCCAGTCGAGTGCGGCGTTCCAGCAAAGTCCCGGAGGCGGTGTTTTGCCCTTGGCTTTTGCGGCTTCAAGCGATCTGGTCTCTGAGGACTCCTGGGTGACCATCGGAACGGAATTGAACGGAGGTGGCATTCAAACCGTGGGGCTGACCACGGCTCAATTCGAGGCTGGGGGCAGCCTTCAAAGTGATGCCCAATATGGTGGCTCGTGGTTTGTCATTCCCGGCAATGCACCTCAGGCCTTTCCAGATGCCGATGGGCGCGTTCTGTTGGCCCAATTGATCACCGAAGGACTCATCACCTTCCAAGCATCACTGGCCTATGAAAATGCCGAGGGTGAGCTCCAAGAATTGGAAGGGTTGACGTTGCAATTCCCAGAAGGCATTGCGGGCTGCACCGACCCAGTGGCGTGCAATTATGTGCCGTCAGCAACGCTCGACGCACCATGTTTGTTTGAGGATGCCTTGTCTGTTTGTGGGGGGAGCTGCAGTGCCGACCTCGATGAAGACGGGGTCTGTGACGACCAGGAAGTTTTTGGGTGTACAGACGAGACGGCCATCAACTTCGACCCATTGGCCACAGAAGATGACCTTGGTTGCCTGTATGCACCCGACGAAATCGACACGACTGGATTCATTGGGCTTTCCTATGAATTGGAAGCGGAGGACCTCGTGATGGGCACCTCGACCTATCGCGTCTATGCCAACTTCGCAGCCGCGGGGTACGAGGTGATTTCGGTTTTTGGCAATGGCGAGTTTCCGTTGTCGATTTCTGCAGAAGCCGGTTTCCACCAATCTCCGTTGGGAGGGGCGACTGCGGCCGCGATTCCGGGCGGCACGCTTTACGATGCCCTGGCTGCCGACAGTTGGCTGACCATTGGTGGGGATGATGCGCCGTCTGCAGCGGGACTTCAGTCCATCGGGATTGACTTTTCGAGCTTCGAAGCGGGCGGCGACCTGTTGGTCGATGCCAGTGCGGGAGGGGGCATTTTCGTCATTCCCGGTGCGCAGCCCTCGGCCACCGCAGGAACAGATGGCCAAGTTCTCTTGGGGCAATTCACCAGTGCAGGTCAAATCATGGGCCTGTTCAACCTGCAGTTCAGGAACCCCGACGGCACCGTACCAGAAGTTCGGGCCGTGGCCATCACGTTCCCGAACGTGGTCACTGGATGCACGGATCCGATGGCCTGCAATGTGGACGCCTTCGCCTCAGAGGACGATGGGTCTTGTGCCTATCCAGACGGATACCCCAATCCCGTTTTGGATTGCGACGGGAATTGCGTTTCCGATGCCGATGGAGACGGGATTTGTGACCCCAATGAAATCGCCGGTTGCACGGCCCCCACGGCCTGCAATTTTGATCCAGCAGCCACGGATGATGACGGGTCCTGTGAGACGCCGGAAGGGGTATACGGATCTGCAGATTTTGATTGTGATGGCCAATGCCTTTCTGACGTGGATGGCGATGGCACTTGCGATGGATTGGAGGTGCTGGGGTGCACCAATCCCTTGGCGTGCAACTTCAACCCCTCTGCCACTGAAGAAGATGGCAGTTGTGAAACCTCATCGTGTGCAGGGTGCACCAACCCTGTCGCGTGCAACTACGACGCCACCGCGACGATCCCCGACGGCTCCTGCATTCTCGCGGTTGGGGCGTGCGAGGTCTGCATGAATGGCACGGCCGTGGTCTTGGATGCGGATGGAGACGGGGTGTGCGATGGCGACGAATACCTGGGCTGTGCGGATCCAACGGCCTGCAACTTTGACCCACTCGTAGACGCGGCGAATGCGGATCCAGCGCTGTGTTCTTCACCGGAAGACCTGCACGGATCTCCTTTTGTGGACTGTGACGGCGTCTGCTTGTCCGATGGGGACGGCGATGGCGTCTGTGATGAAGACGAGGTCATGGGGTGTACCTATGCCAATGCGTGCAACTTCAATGCGCTCGCGACGCAAGAAGATGGCTCCTGCACTTTTGCTGAGCCCCTGCGCGATTGCGAGGGGGGGTG
>CBFHWV010000049.1:2502-6526 GCA_965659565.1 uncultured Flavobacteriales bacterium | reverse complement strand
AACTTCAATGCGCTCGCGACGCAAGAAGATGGCTCCTGCACTTTTGCTGAGCCCCTGCGCGATTGCGAGGGGGGGTGCTTGCTCGATTTGAACGGTGACGGAATTTGCGATGACCTCGATGACTTCGGGTGCACGTACTCCGAAGCGTACAACTACAACCCAGCCGCCACTGTGGACAACGGTTCTTGTGACTTCCCTCAAGGGGTGTGTCAAGCCGACCTGAATCAGGACGGCGCCGTGACCGTCGGCGATTTGCTCGACTTCCTCGTCTATTTCGCTGATCCGTGTGACGTGTACAGCGCAGAATGAAGACCCCAGACATGAAACCAACCAAAAACCAATCTCCCATGCCTACCCCGCGTGCACTGTGGCTCGCCGCCGTGCTTCCCTTTTTGGCCCTGATTGCCCAAGCCCAATCCGTCCTCAACATTTCGGCTGACTTCGCCTCCATTCAGGATGCCATTTCAGCCGCGCAGCCGGGGGATACCTTGGTGATGACGGCGGGCACCTTTGCGCCATCGGGCACCATTGTTCTCGACAAGGACGGCCTCGTGCTTCGTGGTGCGGGTGCCGATGAGACCACCATTGATGTGTCGGGTTTTGATGGCTATGGCATCTTGATCAGTGCCGACCATGTCCGCCTGCAGAACTTTGCAGTAGCCGGTAATGGGAATGGCGCCAACAGCAATTTTGCCATCAAGACGTCGGTGGGCATCAGCGATGCGCGCCTCTTCCAGGTCCATGTGATGGGCAGCAGCCGGACGGCGATTGACTTCAATGGCGTGACCGGTGGTGTCATCAGCGGATGCAATGTCACAGGGACGGCAAGTGGTTACGGCGTGGGCATTGCCAGCAGCATGAACATCACCCTCAAGAACCTCACCACCTTGGGCAATGCTTATGGCAACGTGGGCATTTTCCCAGCCCAAACCCAGTACCAAGGAACGGTGGAGGCCCCCACGAACATTCGCTTCTTGGACAGCCTCAACTTGGAAGGGGGCGTGATCACCGTCCAGCCAGGCGCTTTGCTCTCTGGAGGGGTTTGGGATCCGGTCATCTCCACGGTGGATGCCACCGATGTCCTGTACTCTGGTGTGGCGGACGTCAAAGTCCCGGAGGCCATGCATTACACGGCACAGGCCGTCCGATTGTTTGACGGATTGGACAACCGCGTTGTGGGCACTCCGGAGGACGTGCTGGCCGTGATGGCCCTGATTGAGTCCTCTGGCGCGTTTGGCCCTCAAGCGTTCACAGACCTGGAGACAGGAGACACCACGGCCTACATCGTCGGATGCATGGATTCTGAGAGCTGCACCTACGACATGACCGCTACAGTCGATGATGAGTCGGCGTGCGTCTATCCAGATGCGGGGTACAACTGTGAAGGAGAAATCCCCGGTTGCATGGATGAGAATGCGCTCAACTACAACGCTGACGCGACGGTGTCCGAGCCTTGTATTTACCTGCCGGCAGGGTGCATTCCAGTGTTTGAGCCCGCCATTCAAGACACCGTTCGTGTGGACTGTGTGGATCTGCTTCCCAATCCGGACAGCATTCCTGTGGTGTCGGCTTACGACCCTTGCAACGAAGACAATGCCATTCCGGTGATTTCCTCTTTGGAGGCGGCAAATCTGGAAACGGCGTGTGGTCAATTCGTCACGTACCGCCACCTCGCCTTGAACATTGAAGTGGGGGTCATCAATGTTCAATACCAAACCTACATGGTCGACGACACGACCGGTCCGGCCATCACGAGCCTGCCCGAGGGCCTCGTGCTGAGCTGCGAGCTTGCCGCGGACAGCGCCAATTGGGGAGCGGTCGAGGCCGTGGATTCCTGCCATGACCTGATGGACATCAGCTACACCATGGACAGCATGTATGTGGACACCCTGAATTTCCCGGTGTGTGACGGAAACTGGTTGATTGCGCGATCAGTATCGGTCTCTGACGTTTGTGGCAATGCCTCAGCGGCCAGTTACGTGGTGACCGTGCGGGACCTCTTACCACCCACCTTGGGGAACGTCCCCGCCAGCGACAGCTTGAGCTGTGTGGATCAATTGCCCATGAGCCTGCCGCTTCATGCGGATGAATGCAGTGGCTCCTTGCTCACCTTGACGGAGACGACTGTTGAAGGCGACTGCCCGCAGGAATACACCCTCACACGGACTTTCGTGGCCACGGATGGCTGCGGCAATGCCGCTTCTGCCGAACAGGTGGTGGTGGTGGAAGATACCCTTGCTCCGATGATTCTGACGACGCCACCTAACCTGATCGTGGATTGCGGCGAGATGGCCATGGACAGCGCGATCACCGCGATGGACCAGTGCTCCGATCTGATGTTGTCGACCATGGACTCCACCGTCCTCGGTGAGTGTCCGCAGGAATACACCATCCTGCGCACCCACAGTGCCACGGATGCCTGCGGCAATGTTGCGCAACATGTTCAAACCATCGAGTTGGTCGACAATGAAGCGCCCCTCTTCACGGACCTGCCGGCTTTTGTGGAAGCCGATTGTGCCGATGTCGACGTGGCGTTGGCCTCTGCGTATGACAGCTGCGGCATGGCCACTGTCACGTTCGCCACGTTTGCCGCCTTTACCGAAGGCATTGCAGGCGATCAGATTCGCCTGTACACCGCCATGGACGAGTGCGGCAATGCTGCCCAAGGTCTGCAGATGGTGGACTTCGGAACGGACCCTGCCTGTGCTGGATGCACGGACAGCTTGGCGGTCAATTACGATCCGGCAGCGACCTTGGATGATGGTTCCTGCAATTATGCTGGACTGTACGACTTGACAGGTAACTGTGTAAACGATGCAGATGGCGACGGCGTTTGCGATGAGATTGAAATTGTAGGCTGCCAAGACAGCCTGGCCTGCAACTATGTCTCGATTGCCACCGATGCCGGAGACTGCGATTACCCGATGGACCCCACCCGCGATTGCAACGGCATGTGCATTTCAGATGCAGATGGTGATGGTGTGTGTGACGGAGCCGAAGTGGTCGGATGTCTGGATCCAACGGCCTGCAACTTCTCTGCTTTTGCCACGGACAGCAATCCGGCCTTGTGCGATTACGCCTGCTATGGCTGCACGTACGGTGATGCATTGAACTACGATGCTGCGGCCACACGCGATGACGGCAATTGTGCCTTCCCTCAGGGAGACGCCAGTGCGACCTGTGAAGGAGACGCCAACGGCGATGGTGAAATCGGAATTGAAGACCTCCTCGACGTCCTTGCCAACTTCGCAGAGACCTGCGATTGAGGTGGAGACCTGATTTGGTGAAAAGAAGGGCTGCCCGCGAGGGTGGCCCTTTTTGCTGGGGGGCGCCCGTACCTTCGGAGCATGGACTTTGTCAAGCTGGATGCCTGCGGCAACGACTTCATCGCGCTGGATGTGCGCGCGGCCGAACAGGCGTGGCGTCCCCAGCCGGAGCAGGTGGCCCGATGGTGCCATCGCCGGCACGGCATTGGCGCCGACGGGGTGTTGTTGCTGCAGCCGGGTCAGGATGGGGCCGATTACCATTTGACCTTTCTCAACCCCGATGGGAGTGAGGCCTTTTGTGGCAATGGGGCCCGGGCCGCCTTCACTTGGTGGCGGACCTTGGTGTCGGGGCACGACGATGCCCGGTTCACGGCCGTCGATGGCGCCCATGAAGGGCATTGGATCCAAGGCGAGCCGTGTGTGGACCTGCGCATCCAGGCCGAGCCCAAGGACACGCCGCACGGGGCGTACGTGCACACCGGGACGCACCACCTCGTGGTGGGCATGACCACCGAACACCTCGTGGACGTGAACCTCGCGGAACTCGCCCATCCGCTGCGGCACCACGAGGATTTCGCACCGCATGGGGTCAACGTCAACATTGTGGCGACAGCGCCCCACGCGGATGGCCGGTATGCGTTGCGGACGTTCGAAAAAGGGGTGGAGGCCGAGACCCTGAGTTGCGGCAGTGGAACGGTGGCGGCGGCGGCCGTGTTGCGCTGGGCCAATGGGGGAGAGGCCTTCAAATTCCAGGCGCC
>CBFHWV010000049.1:0-2402 GCA_965659565.1 uncultured Flavobacteriales bacterium | reverse complement strand
TGCGGCAGTGGAACGGTGGCGGCGGCGGCCGTGTTGCGCTGGGCCAATGGGGGAGAGGCCTTCAAATTCCAGGCGCCTGGCGGCCCGCTCGGCGTGGTCTTCGAAGGCCCGCATCGCGCTTGGTTGTCCGGACCTGTGGCCATGCCGTTTTCCGGTCGCATCTTGCCGGAGTGAAGGCGATGCATCCCTGGTTTTTCCTCCTCTTTCTCGGCGCCCTGTTCCACACGGCCTCTGCCCAGAGTGTCCCATTCCCCCCAGACCCGACCGCACCGACCCGCTCCTTTTCGGATGCGGCCCAAGCGAGTGTGCTCACGTGCAGCCCGGGGAGCGAATTGTACAGCGCATTTGGCCACACCGCCATCCGCATCACCGACCTGGCGGCCGACCCGCCGCTCGATCGGGTATACAACTACGGCACCTTTCAATTCAGCGACGGCTTCTATGCACGGTTCGTTCAAGGGGAGCTGATTTACTCCTTGAGCACCAGCACCTTCGGCGGCTTCCTCGAAGAGTACATCCGCTCCGGGCGCGGGGTGACAGAGCAACGGCTCAACCTCGGTCCCGAGGACATCGCGCGACTCGACGCGTACCTCTTGGCCAATGCCCACCCCGACCACCGCGACTATCGGTACCTCTTTTTGTACGACAACTGTGCCACGCGGGTCATCACGGTGCTCGAGGCGGTGTTCGGTCCGCGGCTGACCGTGGATTGTGCTGACCGCCGGGACAGTACGTTTCGGGACTTGCTCCGCGCCAAGCTCGGCGGGGTTCCCCTCACGCGCTTCGGCATCGACGTGGTCCTCGGGCTGCCGGTGGACGCGCCATTGGGCCGCTGCGGGGATGCATTCCTGCCCGACCACCTCGCCACGGAATTGGACGGCATGGTCCTCGATGCGCGCACCCTGGAGGAGCGGCCGCTGGTGGCGGCCACCGAGGAATTGCTGCCGAGCATGCTGCGGTCGGCGCCGGACCGCGCTGGTTGGCCGGTGATGGCCGGCTGGGTGGTCCTGTTGCTGTGTGTGGCAGAATGGTGGCTCGGTCGCCGCTGGGTCCGTCGCGTCCTGCCGCTGTTGACCGGTCTTGTTGGGGTGTTGCTCGCCTACCTGTGGTGGGGAACCGACCACCTCGACACCCGCTACAACCTCAATCTGTTGTGGACGTTGCCATTGCAATGGTTGGGCCCCGGTTTGTCCGCAGGCGCTCCGGCTTGGAAACGCCACCTCGGCCGGTTCACCGGCATGGTGGCCGGCGGCACGGCTTTGCTCAGTTTGGCCCCGCCGGACGTGAGCATGCAGGCCTTCCACCCGGCGGTGTTCCCGCTGGGCATGGCTGTGGCGTTCTGTTTTGAACCTTGGAAGCGCCCGCAGAAATGAGAAGAACCCGCCAGCACTGGATCGGCCAGCACTGGACAGGCTTGGGCTTGTTGGCCTTGCTGGCATGGGCGGGGTGTCGCACTGAGCCCGTCACGTGGCGGGTGCCCCTGCACAACGTCATCCTGATCCAGGACACCTTGAGCTGGGCGGACCTCGTGCCGGACACCCTGTGGGAAGCGGGCGAGGAGGGGTTGCGGCTGACGGTCGAGGCCACCCGGCCGTTGCTGGATGCCGATGCATTGGTCCCCGTATTCGACACGGCGTGGACGGACAACGTCACCCTGCCGTTCCAAGGAGGTCCCATTCCCGTGGCGCCGGGAACCCCCATTTGGAACGAAGAAGAAGCGGTGCCCTTTGACGTGCCGCAAGCCGGATTGCGCCGGGCTCGGCTCGACGCCGGCGTGCTTCGGCTCGCCGTCAGCAGCACCGTGCAAGGCCCCTTGACTTTGGCCTATGCATTCGAAGGCGCCGAGTTCCCAGCGCAAACCAATGGCGGCAGCGAAACCATCGCGCTGCAGGTCAATGGGGACACCGCAGAGGTCCTGATCGACCTCAGCGGAGTGGTGCTGGACCTCGACGGCCCGGATGGGTTGCAATACAGCCGGCTGGCCACCACCTGGTCGGTGGGCGTGCCCGAGGAGGCGGCTGAGCCGGTGGGCGTGTTCGGCAGCGACGTCCTGTCCTTGACGGTAGAACTGATCGGCTTGTCGGTGGCCCAAGTGGAGGGTCGGTTTGATGCGCAGGCTTTGGATGTGGCGGACGTGCTGAACCTCGGCGGCTTGAATGGGCTGCAGTCCTTGGAAGTGGGCTGGACCCAGCTCGACGTGGCCCTGACGCTGCGCAACACCACAGGTCTGGACTTGCGCACCACGTTGAACGCCGTCCAGCGCATCGATTCCATGGGCGACGCGGCCACCACCACGGATTTGCAGGATGCCGCCATCGGTGCGCCCGTGTGGTTGGGGCGCGCGGCGCTGTCGGGGTCCGACGCCATGGACGACTGGAGCGTCACGCCGACGGAGGCCGCCT
>CBFHWV010000048.1:12312-13883 GCA_965659565.1 uncultured Flavobacteriales bacterium | reverse complement strand
TGAGGATGCCCGCCCTGGAGGCGGTTTCCCCGTTGATCCCGGAACGTACCGCATGGTGTTGGAAGTCCGCGGGGATTCGACATCCCGGGTGTGGGCTGAAACGGACATGCGCGTCCTTGCCGACCCGCGCCGTGCGCCGGATGCCGGTACCATGGCGGCCCAACGCAACCACATGGAAGAGGTCTATTCCGTGGTGGGGCGCGCCGATGAGGTCTACGAAGACTTGAAGCGCATGCGCCGTGCGGAGAAGGCTGTCGCGCAGAGGATGCGCCACGCCAAGCGGAGCCTGGCCGACGGGGACACCACATACAAGGCGGTGAAGACGTTGACGGATTCGCTGTCCGGAGAATGGCAGGCGCTGGACGAGCGTTATTTCACCCCTGAGGACTTCAACGGATACGATGCCGTCGTCCGCATTCAGGACCGCATCTGGCACGCCATGAGCTACGCCGATGGCGGCTTGTCAGCGCCAGGAGCCAATGCCGACGATGCACTCAAAGCGCTGGACCGCGCAGTCACGGACGCCGAGGACCACCTCGAAAGAATCCGCGAGGTGTTCGCCGCATGGCGCACCGAAGTCGAGGCCGTCGATTGGCCGCTCTTCGGCGAATTCGAGGAATAACCGTCAGTTGCCGCGGAGGCTCCAGCCGATGCCGAAGTGGAGGGCGACGTTGCGGACGCGCGGTCCGAAGGGGGTGCCGCCCAGTACGGGGCCGTCCTTTTTGAGGCTGAGCGCGCTGCCGGAGATGCGGGCCTGAAAAAAGGCCGACTCCCCGATGGGGGCCCGGGCATAGGCCTGTCCACCGACGTCCCACGTGTTCAGCTGGTCTTCCAGGCTGCTGGAGGTGTCGGAGACGCGTTGCCACTTTTCGGCCTTGATCATGCGGCCGAGGTACGGGCCGGCCCCGACTTGGTAATCGCCGAGGTTCACATCGAGCAGGATGGGGATGTCGATGTAGTTCATGCGGAGCTCGATGGTCGTGGTGCCGACCTCTGGATCTCCACCGCGGCGGCTGCCTTTCTCCGCGTAGTGCATTTCCAGGCGGATGCCCCAGCAATTCTCGGGATTCCGGATGTCAATGAACGCCCCGCCGGACAGGCCGAGCTTGTTGAAGCCGGTGTAGTCGTCCCCCTGAACTTGGGCGGCATTGATGCCCGCCACAGGTCCACCATCGAAGCGCAGGGCCTGCGCGTCGGCCAGGCTGCAGACTTTGAGCCCAGCCAGCAGCAACAGCAGGTGAAGGGAGGGCTTCATTCCGTCCACGGGAGCTCGAGGCAATTCAGCACTTCACCATCGGCGTTGATGAGCACGGCCAAGACATGGCTGTTCTCGCGCATCCATTCCGGATTCCAGACGAGGGTGTAGTCGAGTTGGAGGCTGAAACCGCCCGCCGGGTCGGTGGCGATCACCAAGCCGTCGGCACCGTTGAGGCTGCTCCGCAACATGTGGTTGTGTTCGAAATCCTCGATGACCTCGGGGTCGTTGCCGTAGTACAGTTGTGCGGCAATGATGTGGCTTTCATTGAGGAGAAGCGCCAGCCGGACATCACCTGCGACGGCCTCGGCGAACG
>CBFHWV010000048.1:0-12213 GCA_965659565.1 uncultured Flavobacteriales bacterium | reverse complement strand
CCAGTTGTGCGGCAATGATGTGGCTTTCATTGAGGAGAAGCGCCAGCCGGACATCACCTGCGACGGCCTCGGCGAACGTCACATGGGTGTGCAAATGCACATCGTTGGCGACGGTGGGATCGGAGATGACCGCGCCTTGCAAATGGGCGGCAGGGGTCAGCGCGAGTTCAGCGGTGACAAGGGCCGGCCAATTGTTGGGAGACGCGATTTCGGCGGGGCCACCGCGGCGGTTGACCCGTCCGATCGGGTTGACTTGAAATGCCAACTGGTCCCAGAAGAGGTTGCCCTCGGGATTGGTCCAATCGGTGTCAAAGGGGGCGTCGCTGACCGCAGCAAGGGAGCCCGCGTGGATGGCGAGGGGGTGGACGAGACCGCTGTTGTCCTCGGCCAGTTGTTCGGCCAACTCACCTGCCGGCGGACAGTTTCCACACTGGTGCGCTGTGAAGTCTTCGAGCAAAACGTGCTGTGGACCGTCTGTCATCGGCTCGAAGCTGGGCGGTTCGGCCTCGCCGCGGTAGCCAATGGTCAAAGGGATGACCGGATCATCGATGACGTCGCAACCCGAAAAGGCCGCGATGGCCACCAGTAGGAAAGCAAAGGGGTGGAGAATGGAGTGGCGCATCAGAAGCTGCTCGTAAAGGTGATTTCGAATCCGTTCGAAGCGGGCACGGCCCGACAGACGCCACCAATGCAGAAGATGCCTTCGCGCCGTTTGCCGTATCCGACAGACAGGCGGTGGGCCCCTTCGATGCGGCCAACGGTCCCGTACAGGTAATGAACGCGCTGATCGGGGTTGGGGTTGCCGAAGTTGTATTGGTCCAGAACGGAGAAGAACCAATGCGGGCTCACGGAATACTCCGCCAGAACGGTGGCCCAGTCGCCCTTGTCCTGTTTGACTTCCTTCATTTCACCGTTCACTTCCTTCATGTCGGTGCCGGTGAACATGGCTTGCAATTCGGTCCGGAGGCTGTGGCCTTTTTTGATGCGGACTTGCGTCTCGACCACGTGGACGTTGGCGTTGACAATGCCTTTGTAGTCCGTGGTCACCGGGGTGGCGAGGGTGTTGAAGTCGAAGTGGAAGAAGGCGTACTTGGCCTTGAACCCCTTCGAGAATTTCCGGCTGATGTCAAAGTTGATGTCGCGGATGTACAGGTCGGTTCCGGCGCGCCAACTGTTCCGCTCATAGCCGTACACCGCACCGTCCACTCCAGTCAGCCCAGTGGTGTCGAGGCTGCTCGCTGTGGCGTACTGGAAGCTGACTTTCGTGCCATACTTGCCGCCCAACTTGCTCTTGCGGGGGATGGTGTAAAAGACCTCTGCGGACCATCCGACTTCTCCCTGGACCACCGTGGCGTAGGGGTAGAGGGTGGCCGCGAGGTTGTAGGTGTGCTGCTTGGTGATGGCGGGGATGTAGTTGATCGGCAAGTCGAAGAGCTGCAGGTTCCGGTCTGAACGGAATTGCATGTTGTCCACGCCTTTGAAGCCGAGGTTGATGCCCAGTCCTTTGGTGGACCATCCGGCATTGAGCAGGATGCCCTCTCCTTCGCCATAGGTGTAGCCGTTGTCGGCGTTGGGGTCGTTGATTTTGCGGACGTATTCCCCCATGAGCTGGAAGCCGCCTTTCTGGACCATCGCCCGGTATCCCCAGGAGGCCACATTGTTGGGCAATTGGAGGACAAGCGTGTCCTTGGAAATGGTGCTGCCGGGCTGGAAACGGCTGACGAAGCTGGCCCCGAGGGTCACACGTGTGCCAGCTGTGGCCCACCGCTCCACGGCATCGTTGAGGTTGACCTCTCCATCGAATGCCCGAACGGTGCCGGCACTGTTGATCAGGCCGGAGTCAAAATCGAGCCTTTGCTTGCCGATGAGCCCCTTGATCTGGACGCCACGGGCGGGCATGGCCACGAGGCGAAATCCGTCCAGGGCGTTGTCGATGCCGAGTTGGCGCTCTTCATAGGCGCGGAGCAGGAGGCCTGATCCGAATTGCTCGTAAAAGTTGCCGATGGTGACCTGGAACTTCTCCTTGTTGTAGCTCGCGTAACGGTAACCGATGCCCGACCCCCGGAACCGGCCCGGGTAGCCGAGAATGGGGTCGAGGTAGCTCTCGTAGCGAACCCCTGCGGCGAAATCCCCTTTGGTGTAGATGAGGTTGCCAAAGGCATTGAAGCCGGTCTTGCTCGGTGGAACCTGGGCCCCGATCAGCGAATCCTCCTGATAGGTTTGGAACAGAAGTTGGACGTTGCCCGTGATTTGGCCCGTGTCGTCTCCGTCATGTTGGGCGAGCAGCGCACATGGCAGGCAGGCACCGGCCAACAGGGCGAGGGAAAGAAGGCGGTTCATTCGGCCAGCTTCAGCAGCTCTTCATAGAGCTCTTCCTCATCGCCGTCGGCGTAGTTGTTGTGTTGCCAAACCACGTTGCCCTCCGCGTCGACCAAAAAGGTGTGGGGCACGTTGTTGACTTGCATGGCGCGGGCAAACGCCTTGTTGGGGTCGAGCAGCACGGTGTAGTCCCAGCTGACACTGTTGACGTAGGGCTTGACGCGCATCATGCTGCGCGGGTCGTCGATGGACACGGCCACGAGCTCGACACCGGTTTCGTCCTGCCAGTCCGGGTAGAGGTCGGCGTAATTGTTGAGTTCCCGCTTGCACGGGCTGCACCAAGTGGCCCAGAAGCAAAACAGGACAGGCCCTTCTGCGTCTTCCACGAACGCCCGTGTGTCAATGGTCTGGTCGCTGAGGTCCTTGAGGGAAATGGACGGGATGTCCTGGGCCTGGAGATGGCCAAAGGTGATGAGGGTCACCAGGAGAAGGAGGGTGCGGGTCATGATTGAATGCAATGCAGGTTCTGCAAGAAAAGAAAGACCGATGAGGCAGGGCCCCATCGGTCTTCCAAAAACTGTATCCGAAGAATTACTTCTTGGTCACGCGCAGGGTGGACACGCTGTCACCAGCGGTCAGGGTCACCAAGTAGATGCCGGACTCGAGGCCAGCGAGGTCGAGCGGGAGGCGGGTGTTGCCAGCGCTCATGGTGCCGAGGTCCTGGGCGAAGACCTTCTGGCCGACCAGGTTGACCACATCAAGGCGAACCTCTTCATTGCCGGCGAGGCTGAGGTCAACCCACGCCATGTCTTCGACGGGGTTCGGGTAGACGTTGAAGGTGGTGGCCACGGCCTCCTCCTCAAGACCCACGACGGTCTGCACGTCGGCAGCACGCGTCTCGGAAGAGAAGCTGTAGGAACCATTGTTTCCGTAGATCTGGCTGAATTGGTTCAGGTCGTTGTCGACGGTGTACACGTAGCATTCGCCGTCGACGTTGCCCCACTGGCTGCCATTGAGACCGTCACCATAGGCGTCGGTGAGCGTGAAAGTGTAGCATCCGGTGCTCGGCACGCCCACGTACGTCTCGTAGGAAGTGGCGCTCGCGTAGGTGCCTGCAGCCACACTTTCGATCACGGAGCCGCTGCCGTCGGTGATTTCCCAACCGGTCTCTTCTCCCCATCCGTCGGTCATGACGTACACGTAGAAGAGGGTGGTGCCCTCAATGGCGCCTTCCACAGAGGCGAACGTCACATCGTTGTCGGCGTTCTCGTCACCGCTGGTGATGCGAATGCTGAAGTCGGTGCTGCCGTCGAACTGGTGGCTGCCCATTTGGACGTCCTCGATGCCGTAGGTATCGAGGTTGCCGCTCCAGTTGTAGCTGAGCACGCTGGCGCCGTCGATGTAGAGCTCGAGGGTGGCGCTGGTCAAGTTGTCCAAACCGAGGTTCATCAGCTGAGCGCTGATGGCAGAAGGGCTGCCGCTGCAGGAGATGGTCTCACCCGTGTAGCTCAGCACGGCAGCGTCGTTGGCTTGCGTGGCGGCTGCGCAGTCCGCGCCGAACAGGATGTCGGCGTGGGCAGCGGCGCTAATCTGGCCGCTCTCGCGCAACTCACGGTTCGGGCAGATGGTGTAGATGGTGGGGAAATAAGCGCCTTCGTAATCGTCGAAGATGCTGCCACCATCGTCGATGATGGGGTAGCCCGTGCCTTCGATCCAGTTTCCAGTCGTGGCCGTTCCCGTGCCCTCGAGGTCAGCGAGGGTCGTGGTGTCATCACCTTCGATGAAGAACACGTAAGCTTCGTCGGTGCCGTCAGGGCCATACATCTCCCAGATGTCTTCGAGAGCGCCGGTGTTGTGGTAGTTCCAGCAAGGTCCGCACCAGGTAGCGGAGAAGTCGATGATGACCTTCTTGCCTTGGTCGAGAAGGCTGTAAAGGTTGTGCTCGACACCGTTGATGTCGGTGGCGGTGAAATCCGGTGCAATGCTACCGTCAGGCAACTGGGCTGCAGCGGAGAAAGTCAAAAGGAGCGCGGTCAGCGCAGCGTAAATGTGCTTCATTGAGCTGTGGTGTTGATCGATTTCAGTCCTAGATAGGAAGCCCAAGATACAAGGAATGCACAATTTATCCACCTTGTCGCCGTTGTGGACGGCTTTGCCGGTGGCAAGCGGCTTGCATCCCGTGCCGTACCTTTGATTTATGGAGCGTTTCAAAGTTCAATGGCATGGCCTCGTCTTGGCTGTTTTGGTGGTGACCCAGGTCCAATTCACGCAGGCTCAGGAGCCCACCTTGATCGACCCGGTCGACATCGTGGAGGGATTGCCGACCGATGAGGCTTTTGTGGCGGAATGGTATGTGACCAATGCCACGGAGAACCCCATGACACTGACGGTGTCCCGCAATGTGTTGCAGACGGTCGAAACCATGAACCTGCCCTTTGAGGCCGGAGCGCCAGGAGCGTATGAGCGGTTTTGTTGGGGAGGCACTTGCTACCCTTACGGCACAGCGGAGAGTGCTTTGGCATTGGCCCTGACCCTCCAACCCAATGACACCACGGGCATCAACGCTTTTGGCGCAGAGGATTGGCTGATTGCCGATTACTATCCCAACGGAGAAGTTGGCGCCACCGCGATTGAATACTGTTTTGAGCCAACCCAGCAGGGGGTGGCCACCGTGTGCCACACTGTCGTTTTCTGTGCCGGCATCGAGACCGAGAACTGTGTGCTGTCCGTGCCCCAGAATGAAGTGGAGCTTCAAGGGTTGGCGCCCAATCCCGTGGAGGGTCTGTCCAGCCTCACTTATCGGGCGCCAGAAGGGGGCGTGCTGCGTTTCCTCGATCTGACCGGGCGGACCGTGAAGTCCGTAGTGCTGTCACCGGGTCAAGGTGCGGTCTGGGTGGATGGCGCGGATTTCGCACCGGGCACCTACCTCTACGCGTTGGAGGTCCATGGCCGCATCGGCCAAGCGCGCAAGTTCAACGTCGCCCGCTGAGGCCTTCGATTCTGACGCGGGTTGCTTGGGCCGCTTGAGCCCATCATCTTCGCGCCGCAATTCCAAACGATGAGCAGCATTCGCCGCAAAGAAGCGCTGGACTACCACAGCCGAGGTCGTCGGGGCAAGGTGGAAGTCATTCCCTCCAAGCCGTACAGCTCCCAGCGTGATTTGAGTCTGGCGTACTCCCCCGGTGTGGCAGAGCCCTGCTTGGAGATTGCCAAAAACCCGGAGGACGTCTACAAGTACACGGCCAAGGGCAACCTCGTGGCTGTGATCAGCAACGGCACGGCGGTCTTGGGGCTGGGAGACATTGGTCCGGACGCCAGCAAGCCGGTGATGGAGGGGAAGGGCGTGCTCTTCAAGGTATTTGCCGACCTCGATTGCTTTGACATCGAAGTGGACGCATCCGATGTGGACACCTTCGTCCAAACGGTGAAAGCCATTGCGCCCACGTTTGGCGGCATCAACCTCGAAGACATCAAGGCCCCCGAGGCGTTTGAAATCGAGCGCCGCCTCAAGGAAGAACTGGACATTCCGGTCATGCACGACGACCAGCATGGCACGGCCATCATCAGCGGTGCTGCCCTGATCAATGCGTTGGAGCTGGCTGAGAAAAATGCGGAAGACGTGCGGCTGGTGGTGAGTGGTGCCGGCGCCTCTGCCATGGCCTGCTTGGACTTGTACATGCAGCTCGGGGTGCGATTGGACAACATCGCCGTTTTTGACAGCAAGGGCCACATCCACGCCGGCCGTGAAGGGCTCGGGCCCCGAAAGCAGGCCTTGGCCCACGCCACAACGCCGTTTTCCAACTTGGAGGAAGCGTTGCAGGGGGCCGACGTGTTTCTCGGCCTGAGCCGGGGAGGACTGGTGAACGGCGACATGATTCGCGGCATGGCGGAGAAGCCCATTGTCTTTGCCTTGGCCAATCCCGATCCGGAGATCCCGTACGCCGAAGCCAAGGATGCCCGTCCGGACATCATCATGGCCACTGGTCGGAGTGACCACCCCAACCAGGTCAACAACGTGCTGGGCTTCCCCTTCATCTTCCGTGGGGCAATGGACGTGCGCGCCACAGCGATCAACGACGACATGAAGATGGCCGCGGTCCGCGCCATTGCGGCCTTGGCCAAGGAGAACGTTCCCGATGAGGTCAATGAGGCCTACGACCAACGGGGGTTGGGATTCGGGGTGGATTTCATCATCCCCAAACCCATGGATCCGCGCCTCATCACGACGGTGGCGCCAGCCGTCGCGTTGGCGGCCATGGAGAGCGGTGTGGCCCGCGAACCCATCCGCGATTGGGAGGACTACAAGCGGGTGCTGGCAGGTCGCCTGGGACAGGACAACACCTTGGTGCGCAACCTCAGCGGGCGTGCCCGCCGCCACCCGAAGCGCATCGTCTTTGCTGAAGCGGATCATTACAAGGTGCTCAAGGCCGTCGAGACGGCGCGGGATGAGGGCATTGTGGACCCCATTCTCCTCGGCAATCGGGAGCGGATTCTCGCTCTGATTGAGGAGCATCGCATTGAGTTGCCCCACGTGGACATTCTCGATCCGATGGCCCCGGAAGAAGCGGGCCGCCTGGAGGCGTTTGCCCACCACCTGCTCGCCAAGCGGCAGCGCAAGGGATTGACCCGCTCTGAGGCGCTCGGCCACATGCGCCGCCGGAGTTACTTCGGATCGATGCTGGTCGAGACGGGTGAAGCGGATGCCGTCATCAGTGGATTGACCCGGAACTACCGGGAAAGCCTGTTGCCGGCACTGCACACCCTCGGCATGGCCGATGGCGTCAAGAAAGTCGCAGGCATGTACATCGTGCAGGCCAAGTCTGGCCCGATGTTCTTCGCGGACACCACGGTGACCCGCAACCCCACCGCTCGGGAGCTGGTGGACATCACGCTGCTCACGGCAGAAGCGGTTCGGGCGATGCGCATTGTCCCCCGGATTGCCATGTTGAGCTACAGCAACTTCGGCTCGGCCAATGGGCATGATGCGGAGAAGGTGCGGGAGGCCGTGTCCATTTTGCACGCGGAGCATCCCGATTTGATCGTCGACGGGGAGATGCAAGCCAACGTGGCATTGAACCGGGAGCTCTCCGAAGAGATGTTCCCGTTCAGCAACCTCCGAGGCCGACAGGTCAACACCTTGATTTTCCCCAACCTCGCCGCGGGCAACATCGCCTACAAGCTCATTCAGGAAATGGGCGGCTTCGAGGTGGTGGGGCCCATTTTGCTCGGGCTTCGCAAACCCTTCCACATCCTGCAGATGGGGTCGAGCGTCCGTGAAATCGTGAACATGGTGCGCATCGCTGCCGTTGACGCCCAAACCCGCTCATGATCCACCACCTCTCCGGCCAGATCGTCGAATTGACGCCCACCCATTGTGTGGTGGAGTGCGGCGGGGTGGGCTATTTCGTCCACTTGAGCCTGCACACCTCGGGTGCATTGGCGGGCAAGACGGAAGGGCGCGTGTTGATTCACGCGGTGTACCGGGAAGACGCCCAATTGCTGTTTGGCTTCGCGGAAGAGACCGAGCGCAGGCTGTTCGTGATGCTCACCAGCGTGAGTGGTGTGGGCGCACAAACGGCGCGCATGATTTTGAGCGGGTTGGGGCCAGCAGAGCTGGTCGAGGTGATCACCCGAGGGGATGTGGCTGCATTGAAAGCGGTGAAGGGCATCGGGGCCAAGACCGCCCAGCGGATTCTCGTCGACCTTCAGGACAAAATGGGCAAGGACCCGGCCTTTGAAGGGGGATTGCCCGGGCAAGGAATGGCCAGCGGTTCCGCCGCAGGAAAAGAAATGGCCGGTTCAGACAATACCGGACGTTCGGACGCGTTGGGCGCCCTGTGCAACCTCGGATTTGACCGCCGCCGCGTGGAAACCGTGCTCGACCAATTGTTGTCAGAGGGCATGGACACGGTGGAAGACCTCGTCCGGGCCGCATTGAAACGACTTTGACCGACCACTGCTGATCATGAACGCCAAAACGGCCTTCTCGTCCAGACCCTCCAGCCCGTTTCTCACGGGTGACGGCTGGCGCCGCATTCTGTGGACGCTGTGGTTTTTGTTGGTGGCGGTGGCGGCCGCTTCGGCCCAGACGGAGGCCGACACGTTGGACCTTCCCCTGCCCCACGGTGAAGACGTCCCGGGCCCAGTGGAAGTGCCAGGCGGGGTGAGCCTCGGCTTTCCCGACGTGATTGAATACGGCGTGGACTACGACGAGACCACAGGCCAATACATCGTTCGCCAGCGGCTGGGGGACACGTTGGATTTCCGGAATCCGACCCACCTGACCCTCGACGAATTCCTGGAGTACAACATCGATCAGAACCTGAGCGAATTCTGGACGGAGATGCAGGATGAAATCGACGAGGAGGAACGGGGCTTTGCGCCAAAGCTCACGGTGGATTCCGAGATTTTCGAGACGATTTTCGGGTCCAACGAAATCGAAATCCGGCCGCAGGGTTCGGCGGAATTGAATTTCGGGGTGCGCTACAGCAAGACGGAAAACCCCCGTCTGGCCGAACGCGACCGTGCCATCACCACGTTTGACTTCGACCAGCGGATTCAGCTTTCTATCGACGGCAGCATCGGAGAGAAAATCAACCTCGGGACCAATTACAACACCGAGGCCACGTTTGACTTTGAGAACCAGATGAACATCGGGTTCCAGGGCGAAGAAGATGACATCCTGAAGAACATCGAGGCGGGCAACATCAGCATGCCCCTTCAGAGCACACTCATCCAGGGCAGCCAGTCGTTGTTTGGCACCAAGCTCGAAACCCAATGGGGCAAGGTCTACAACACCACGGTGTTCAGCCAGCAGAAGGGAGAGCGCAAGGAAATCGAGGTGCAAGGGGGTGCCCAAACCCAAGAGTTCGACATCCGGGCCGACGATTACGAGGCCAACCGCCACTATTTCCTGTCGACTTACTTCCGGGACCGCTACGACAATGCCATGCGCAGCCTGCCGGTGGTCAATTCCGGAGCCCGCATCACGCGAATTGAAGTCTATGTGGTCAACACGCAGGCCAACACGCAGGACGTGAGAAACGTGCTGGCCTTCACCGACTTGGGTGAGCACCCAGACTATTTGTCGGGAGACCTGCCCGTGGTGGACCTCACTGATGATCCGGGGCTCGGCATCAACCTGAACAAGGCGCCGAGCAACTTCAACAACGACATCTTCCTCGACATGACGGGGGATCCGAACGTCATCGGATTCAGCGGTGCTGGAGCGGCAATCGCGGGCTATACCGGCGATGACGGTCAACCCATTTACAGCCCGGGCATCCACTATGAGCGGGTGGGCAACGCCCGTCGATTGGCCCAGACCGAGTTCACCTACAACGACCGCCTCGGCTTCATCAGCCTGCGCCAATCCCTCAACAACGCGGAGGTGCTGGCTGTGGCCTACGAGTACACTTTGGAGGGCGAGACCTACCAAGTGGGAACCTTGAGCCAGGATGGATATGCGGCACCGAACGCGCTCGTTCTGAAGATGCTGAAGAGCTCGGTGACCCGCGTGGAGCTCGAAAATGGCGATCCGGCCCCGTTGTGGGACCTGATGATGAAAAACGTGTACTCCTTGCAGGCCTTCGGTCTGAGCTCGGAGGACTTCCGCATCGGGGTGTGGTACAATGATCCTTCGACCGGTGTGGACCTGAACTACATCCCACGGGCGCCGTTGGAAGGGGAGTTGCTGATCCAGGTGCTCGGCATGGACCGCATCGATGTCAATGGCCAGCCCCAACCCGACGGGGTCTACGATTTCGTCGACAATGCCGCCACCCAGGGCGGCACCATGAACAGCCAGAACGGCCGGGTGTTCCTGCCTTCGGTGGAGCCGTTCGGCAAAACGCTGCGCGACCAGATTGAAGACCGGGTGACGGACCCTGACCTCGCGGAGTCCTTGATTCAAACGGTGGTCTTCCAGCCGTTGTACGACTCCACGAAAACGGCGGCGCAGCAGATTCCTTCCTTGAACCGATTCCGCATCAAGGGCCAGTACCAGAGCCAGGTGAGTTCGGAGATCATGTTGAATGCGCTCAACATTCCGGAGGGCTCGGTGACGGTCACCAGCGGCGGAGTCCGGCTCATTGAGAACCAGGACTACACGGTCGACTACAACCTGGGCCGCGTGCGGATCATCAACGATGGCTTGCTCGAAAGCGGTCAACCCATCCGCGTGTCCTTGGAGAGCAACAGCCTCTTCAACATCCAGACCAAGACGCTGCTGGGTACCCGATTTGATTACGCACCCAGCGAAGAGCTCGCTTTGGGCGCGACCTTCTTGAATTTGCGGGAGCGCCCCCTCACCCAGAAGGTGAACATTGGTGACGAGCCGGTCAACAACACGATCATGGGGGCGGACTTCACCTGGTCGCGTTCGAGCCAGTTCCTGACCGACTTGATTGACAAGCTCCCCCTGCTGGATGCCACTGCGCCGTCCAACATCAACATCAGCGCCGAAGCGGCCTATCTGATTCCGGGCCACAGCCGGGCAGTGGGCAAGGAGGGCAATGCCTACATCGACGATTTCGAGGGCTCCCAAAGCGCCATCGACATCCGGAATTGGACGCAGTGGAGCTTGGCCAGCACGCCGAAACTTCAGCCAGACCTCTTCCCGGAGGGCGATGTGGAAGACAGCCTGTTGTTCAACTACAACCGGGCGCGCATGAACTGGTACACGATCGACCCGAGCTTCTTCGGTGGGGGCCTGCCCGATGGTCAAGTAGACGTGGATGTCCGGTCCAACCACCTGATGCGCCTGGTGGAAAACAAGGAGGTGTTTCCGAACCGCCAGCTTCCATTGGGAACGCCGGAGAATTTGCCGACCCTCGACCTGACGTTCGACCCGACGGAGCGCGGTCCCTACAATTACCTGCCGGCCGAAGGCATTGGCCCGGTTCCCGGTTTGAACCCGGATGGATCGTTGCAATCCCCTGAGGAGCGCTGGGGGGGCATCCAGCGCGCCCTGCTGACGACGGACTTCGAGTTGTCCAATGTGGAGTACATCCAATTCTGGATGATGGACCCGTTCAATGACGACAGTGAAAACGACACCGGTGGAGACCTCTATCTGAACCTCGGCTCCATCAGTGAGGACCTGCTCAACGATGGGCAATTGGCGTTCGAAAATGGCCTTCCCTCCGCCAACCAGCCTGCGCCGGTGGTGGAGTCCAACTGGGGATTGGTGGCGGATCCGACCACGTTCAATGTGGTCAACGCCTTTGACAACAGCACGGGTGACTATAGCCAGCAGGACGTGGGCCTCGACGGCTTGAATTCGCAGGAGGAGCAGATGTTCTTCGGCGATTGGTTGTCGAGCTTGGAGGGCCAGCTGGAACCGGCGGCGTACAATGCCATTCGGGCCGACCCGTCGGCAGACGACTTCCGGTACTTTCGGGACCCTGTCGCCCAGGCCAACGAAGAGGATGTGCTCGAGCGTTACCGCTTCTTCAATGGCTACGAAGGCAACTCCAGCACGGCGCAGCCGGAAGGCTACCCCATTGCCTCCACCACGCTCCCCAATACGGAGGACCTCAATGAAGACCTCACGCTGAGCGCGATCGAGAGTTACTTCCAGTATCGCATTCCACTGCGCCCAGGAGACCTCACGGAGACCAACATCGGTCGCAACTACCTCTCGGACGTCTTGGTGGCCGAGAAGACCATGCCCAATGGGGAGACCCGTCAAGTGAAATGGCTGCAGTTCCAGGTTCCGATTCGGGATTTTGAGCAGCGCATTGGGGGCATCAGCGACTTCCGGAGCATCCGGTTCATGCGGGTGTTCATGAAGGGGTGGCGGCAGCCAGTGACCCTCCGCTTTGCCCGGTTGGAGCTGATTCGTGGCGAATGGCGGAAGTTCGAGGAGAGCTTGGCGGGACCCCAAGAGATCGA
>CBFHWV010000047.1:11764-14069 GCA_965659565.1 uncultured Flavobacteriales bacterium | reverse complement strand
CACCATCACGGTGGAGGACAATGAAGCGCCAGTGGCCATCGCGCAAGATTTGACGGTTGAACTGGATGCATCGGGTGCAGCCAGCATCGCAGCTGCGCAGGTGGACAATGGATCCAACGACCCATGTGGTGGCATCGCCAGCATGACGGTGGCTCCAGACAGTTTTGATTGCGACAACCTCGGTGCCAATACGGTGACCCTGACGGTCTTCGATGGTTCCGGCAATTCCGCCACGGCCACGGCCACGGTGACGGTGGTCGACGAAGTGGCCCCGGAGGTGACGCCGGACTTCCCGGCTGACATCATCCTCTACGCCGATGACGACACGGGTGACTTTGATCCGACCCCGCTTGGAGTGGGTGCAGCTTCGGTCGACTACAGCGACAACTGCAGCGGAGAAGGCAGCAAGACCTACGGCGTTGCCGGGCAGGTTCCGACGGGCGGTCTCATCATCACCGCCATCGGTGATCCGAACGACGACTGGCAAACCTGCCGCTTCGTGGAGATTCACAACAGCGGAGACATCGACATCGACTTGACGGGTTACGCCCTCCAGCGTTGGACCAACGGCAACGCCGGTCCGACCACCGGTTCGAACATTGACCTGAGCAGCATCGGCACGATGGCCCCGGGTCAATACGCCTGGATCGCCAACAATGCCGGCTTCTCAGGCTGTTATGGCTTCGCTCCGACCCTCATTGGAGGCACGGGCGGACCGGTCGACAGCAACGGTGACGACCAGATCGCCATCATCGACGGCGCGTCCAACATCATCGACATGTTCGGTGTGGCCGGCGAGGACGGATCCAACACCTGCCACGAGTTCGAGGACGGCATCGCCCTGCGTGCCGGTTCCAACACGGACCCGAACGGCGGTGCCTGGGATGAGTCCGGCTGGATCGTCTACAGCGATGGCTCTTCGGCCAGTGGCTGCACGAACCACAACGCCAACCAGCCGCAGAACGCGAGCGACATCGCCCTGTTGATCAACAACTGGGCCGGTGCCGGTCCGGCGGCTCCGGAAACGGACTTCAACAGCGTGGACATCAGCTACGCCGACGAGACGACCAGCTACACGGCTTCGGCCTGCTACACCTTCGAGCGGACCTGGACCATCACGGTGACCGACAACAATGGCAACGCCACGACGGTGACGGACGTCCAGACCATCCAGGTGGCCGACACCTCCGCTCCGGACATCACGGCGCTGGAGAACACGACGGCATCCTGCGACCTGTTCGGCTTCGACCTCTCTGCGGGAGACCAGTCTACGGTGCTCGCCTACACGAGCTTCGAGGAGGGAACCAGCGGCGACCAGTACGTCGACACCGGCGACAATGCCGCCGACCACGCCCTGGTGAACAACCCGGGCCAGTCGGATGTGAACTTCACGTCGACCGGCGGTGAGATGGGCTTCTCCAGCTACTATTACAGCACGGGCGGCGACGGCCTCACCGACGGAGACTTCGTGGGTGTGACCAGCTTCACCGGCGTGGTGAGTGCCTTCACGGACGGAAGCCAAGGCTTCCAGATGCAGGACACGGACGGCATCATGGAAGTGGTGTTTGACAACGTCGACGTCAGCATGGGTGGTGTGACGCTCACGCTCGACTACTTCCCGCAGTCCACGGGCTGGGAGACCGGCGACCGCATCCGCATCTGGGTGGTGGCCGACGGTGGAGAGGTCGACCTCGTCGACACCGACTACCAGGACATCGATGGTCTGGGCATTGAGGGCCAATGGAACCTCGCCACCCTCGACCTCGACGGGTATGACGATGCTGAATTGCACATCAGCCTCCAGTCCAACTCCGGTTCCGAGGGCTTGTTCATCGACAACATTTCCTTCAGTGCTGGCAACAGCCCGCTGGCTGCACTCGAAGCCAACGGCTACGTGAGCTTCAGCGACAATGTTGAGCTGGCCTCCACCGAGGCGGCCATCACGTTGGACGGCACGCCGTGCGAAGGGGCCTATGACATTGTCTATACCGCCACCGACAGCTGTGGCAACACGACGATGGCCACGCAGCGCATCGTTCTGGAAGACACTGTGGATCCGGTCCTCACCATTGCGACGCCGGATGACGTGACCCTTTACACGGACGCGGATTGCTTCGCGGATTACGTGGACGGTGTGCCGTATCCGGCTGCCAGCGCCACGGACAACTGCGATGCAGATGTGGAGATCACCTCTTCTCACTTCGACGGAACCAAGCAGTACACCTGTCTGCCGGGCACCGGATCCTTCTCCGTGACGCGCACCTACGTGTTCACGGCAACGGACAACTGTGGCAACACGGTGACT
>CBFHWV010000047.1:0-11668 GCA_965659565.1 uncultured Flavobacteriales bacterium | reverse complement strand
ACGGTCAACATTGATGCGTTCTGTGGTGCCAACACGAGCACGACCATCGCCGGCATGCCGACGGTGAGCGATGTGGCAGACAACTGCGACAGCAACGTCGACGTGGACATCACGCACGAGGACAGCGCACCAGTCTACACATGTGATGCCAGCGATGGTGCAGCCGAAGGGTCGTACACGTTCACCCGGACGTTCACCATTACGGCGACGGACGACTGTGGAAATGAAACGGTCCAGACGGTCATGCAGACCATCACGGCACTCGACATCGCCTCTCCGATCATCACGGCATTGCAGCCAATGGCCGCTGAGAACTACACGTTGGATGCCGACTGTGTTGCGGACCTCACGCCAAGCGCCGATCCTGTGGCCACGGCTTTGGATGCCTGCGACAGCGATGTGGCCTTGACCTTCAGCTACACCGATGGCGCTCCAACCTATACCTGCGATGGTGCAGACGGAGAAGCCGAAGGCAGCTTCAGCTTTGTCCGGACTTGGACGGTGACCGCCACGGACGACTGCGGCAACATGACCTCGCAGCAGACCACCCAGACTGTGGTGGTGAGCGACGAGAGCGCACCGAGCATCAGTGCGACCTGGCCGGCCGACTACACGACCGACCTCGACGCCGAGTGCAACGCTGACCTGACGCCGGCCGCAGCAGGCGCCGCGACGGCATCCGGAGAGGATGCCTGCGACAGCGACGTGACGGTGGAGATCTCCTCCGCCGACGGCGCCATCACCTACATGGCCGTCAACGTCGACGACGTGGCTGAGGGTGGATACTTCTTCACGCGCACCTGGACGGTGACGGCGATCGACGACTGCGGCAACAGCACGACCGAGACCCACGATCAGCTGATCACGGCCAACGATGTCACGGCACCGACCCAGACGCTGGAGACCCTGCCGACCTACTCCATCGAAGGTTGCTACGGTGATGTGGACCTCGATCCATCCGTGACGGGCACGCCACAGGTGATGGCCGAGGATGGTTGCGACAGCCAATTGGATGTCGATGTCACGTACAGCACGGATGACATGGTCTTCAACGAGATTGTGGGCAACTACAACCTCGTGATCGACACCATCAGTGGCCCTGAGGCCGGAGTGATGGGCATGACCACGGTGCGCATGTACATCGAGACGGAGAATGCCGACGACTTTGTGAGTGCCGTGGCGGGTGATGAAATCAACCCGACGGCCATTCGCACCACGACGAGCTTCTACCAAAACGCACTGGGTGGCGCGACCGCCAACAGCTACAACGCGCTGTTGACTGCCGCTGATCCGGACGTCGAGTTTGACAGCTTTGTCACCATCGGCATTGACGCCCAAGCGGACGGTGCTGCAGGTGAAGTCGAGACCTCATTGGTGGGAGACTGGTCCAACAGCTTCGAAGCCGGTGGCGATGTGCTCATCAATGACTTCTTCGGTGGAAGCTGGTTCACAACCAGCCCGAACAGTGCCGCCGTGGCGGGCGCGGATCACCGCGTGCTCCTCGGTCAGTTCACCACGGATGGTCAGATGAGCGGACAGATGTTCGTCCAGGTCTTCCCGAACGGCATTGGTGCCGACGAAATCCGCCTGAGCTTCACCTTCGGTGAGTGTGCGGAAGACGACGACACGCCTGAGGGCAGCTACTCCTTCACGCGCCGCTGGGAGAGCATTGTGACCGACGATGCCAACAACCAGGACACCGCCGTGACCTACCAGCACATTCAAGTGCTCGACACGGAGGCTCCGCAGTTGACCAACACCTGCGGCTTGGAGAACGGAGAGGTCGTGGATCACGATTGTCCGGGAATCGGTGTGTTGGACTTCGATCCAGTGCCCGTGGCCTGCGATGTCACTGCCATTGACAATTGCGACAGTGAAGTCAATGTGAACGTCTTCACGGAGACGGAAGGCTACATCCCGACTGACGCCTTCCGCAACTACTGTGCTCCAGCCACGCCGGAGGCCATGAATGGCGCTCAGACGTGTGACGATCGCGCTCCGGAGGTGCTTCGCCTGTTCAACTTCCCAGGTGGTGATGACAGCTTCGTCATGGCCGATGCGGAAAACCTGATCCAGGTGATGTCCGATGGCAGCATGCACCTCGAGCTCGAGGTGGAGAATGCCGACGGTACTGGCGGATTCGTCTTCACGGCGGATTACGGTGCTGGCCAAGACTGGGCCGCTTGGTCTGCCGGTGGCAGCAACTACAAGAAGGACTGCTCTGAGATCTATCCAGGTCAAGCTGTCTGGGAAGAGTGGGTGTACTTCCTCATGACGTCCGGAAGCTTGGAAGGAACCGGCATGTATGCGGGATCCAGCTTCAGCTTGAGCCATCAGCCTGCCAACGGCTACTACGGCATGCAGATGGGTCTGGGCGCCAACAACAAGAACACCAACTATGGCGGAAGCGCTTGGTTCTTCTGGCAGGGCAACCTGATGGTCGATGGTACCGACATGGGACCAATGGCCAGCTCCGGTGATGTGTTCATGGACCTCGACTGCTGCCTGGACTGGAGCGTGGACTACCACTACACCGCGCTCGACGACTGTGGCAACCCAACGGGCTTCCACTATTCGGAGACGATGTCCGGAGACCTTGGTCAAGACGACCCAGCTGTGTCTGGTGGTCACACCGACGGTCCTGTGGACATCACGAGTGTGGGCGGCATCAAGGAGCCCATCCGGATCACGGGACTGGCTCCGAACCCGACCAACAACCAGAGCCAGCTCTCCTTCCTCGTGAACGAGAACATGCGACTCCGAGTGGATCTGTACACCATGGAGGGTTCACTGGTCCAAGAGTTGTACGAGGGCAATGCGGTGACGGGTGTTCAGTACATCATGAACATCGATGCCGATGCACTGTCCGCAGGCATGTACCAGGTGCGCATCAGCAGCAACGCTTACCTCGCTGTGAAGAAGCTGTTGGTGTCCAACTGAGCACTTTCATCTCCCTGATGTTGGAAGCGGGCTGCCCTTTGGGTGGCCCGCTTCTTTTTTGCCGCTACCTATATAAGGGCGACTCATCGACAAATACGGGGCATTCAGTGGTATTGTAAGACGCTGGTTTCGACGAATTCGACGAGAGTTTACAGGCGGAGGTGGGTAATCAGTTTGAAACCAGAGAGTTAAGCGCAGACAAAATATAATTGCTTATAGACGAATTATAATAACAGACGAAAAAAGCGGGTGGAAATTACAAGTGACCAAACCAAGTCACGATGAACCCGATCCGCTTGACCAGTAGCGCGACGATGGCCGCTGTCCTTGTCGCCCTTTTGACGCTTCCATTGTCCACCCTCCATGCCAGTGGTGAGGGGTGGAGCCAATGCGACTCCATCTGTTATGTGACCTCCTATGCGCCTGTCAACGACACCGTCGCGTGTCTGGATGAGTTGGATGCCTACGCTTGTGCAGCGCTGACGGTGGTGGACACGTGCACAATGGCCCAATACCTCTCCGCGCAGGTGCTGGCCAACGGCGCAGACAGTGTGACCACCTGCGTGGCCACGACGGCGCAAGGAATCGGCGCAGACGGCGCCATTCGCATGTATGGCATCGCCTTGTCCGGGTTGGTGGCCAGCGACTATTTCGTCGAAACCGAGGTGGGGTTGACTTTGACCCAATACCAAAACGACATCGCCATCCTCGAAGGGGAAGTGGCCGCAGTGGGGGCGCCAGATCAGCGATTTGAGGTCTTCATTGTCTACGAGAACCGTGTGGATGGCGCTGATTGGGGAGGCGGGTTCAAGCACGTCATGGGGTGCACGCCCCAGACCGACACCTGGGACATCTATACCATGAAACCCGACCAAAGCCACCTGCTCGGCAGGGGCAGCTTGGAAGGCAGTTTGATCCGGGTCACCCACGCACCGAGCAGCCAGTACTTCGGCTTCCAAGTCGGAGAAGGCGCCAATGACCACAATTGCGACTACGGAGCAGGGGGGTGGTTCAGCTGGGAAGGCCACGTCTGTGGCACCGAGCTCGCCGGCGCCATGGGGGATGTCATTGTCGATTTGGATTGTGCAACCGACTTCGACCCATGCACGGCCCGCTCCAAAGCGTACTTCAGTGCCTATGTGGAGGAATGCGGGGTGTGGCAGCACCAATTCGACATCGTGCGTCACGACGACACAGCACCGGCCATCATGGGCGTACCAGAAGATGTCGTGCAGGATTGCGCCTTGCCCATCGAGGAGCCGGAAGGCGTGACGGTTACGGACGACTGTCCAGAGCCGGGATTCCCGACACTCGTATTTGAGGGGACCGTGGAGGTGGAGCCTCAAGACGGCCATTGTCGCACTTTCCGTCAGCGTTGGATGTCAGAGGACGCCTGTGGCAATCTGTCTGAGGCCGTTCGGTTCATCCATACCAACGACAATGCCGCACCACACATGGTGGGTCAGGAGATCGTGGAATTGGAATGTGACCAATGGCCAGGTGGCAATGAGCCGCCGTTCGATGCCTTGGTCCAGGCGGGCATCATCGATGTCGAGGAGAACTGCGAGATGGACACCGTTCTGATCGAATATGGCGTCATGTCGGGAGGCTGTTATTACGATCACGTGTTGACCTACACCCCCATCGACCACTGTGGCAATGTGGGATCCAACTTCTACCAAATTGTGGTCATCCATGACACACAGCCACCGACTTTGGTGGATGTGCCGGCGGATACCGCGGTCTCGTGTGCCACGGACGCGTCCTTGGTGGATGCGCTGCCCACCGCGATGGACAATTGTGACCCTGATGTCGATTTGACCTTCGAAGAGGCCATCCTCGATGATGGGGATGGGTGCGACGAGACCTTCGTCATCGCCCGCATCTTCACCGCTGTGGACTGCGGATACAACCACACGCGCGACACCCAATACGTCCATGTCGTAGACACTGTAGCACCGGTGTTGGCTTTGGACGTCCCTGATGCCGTGCTGCTTGACGGATGTTTTGAGTCGGTCGACTTGAGTCAAGCCGCCTTGGGAGAGGCTGTGGCCACCGCCACGGACGACTGCGGCGATGTCACCGTGACCTTGAATGCCGAGGACACCGTGCTGGAGGTGTGCACCGACGGCGATGGAAATGAAGCCGGAGGCATTGTGGTGCAGCGGACATGGACGGCCATGGCCTCGGATTGTGTCGGCAATGCGACCACCGTGTCCGGGATTCAGATGATCGAGGTCCAAGACAACCAAGCCCCGGAACTCTCCGCATCCCCCGTGGTGCAATACCCCTGCGCGGATTGGCAGGACGGACTGGACGGCGCAGAGGCGCTGGCCGCCGGTTTGCTGACGGCCATAGACGATTGCCTGCTCGACAGCATCGCGGTGAGCGTTGTCGGCCCATTGAGCGGCGGATGTGCAGGGACGTTTGAAGTCCTCTACACGGCTGTCGATGCCTGTGGCAACTTGGCCACAGCCTCTCAAATCATCGAGTTGTTCGATGATGTCGCTCCTGTTTTCACCCTCGTTCCCGCGGACGGCACTTTGGCCTGCGATGGACATCCCGCCGCGCCCGTGCCGGGTGAGGTGGCCGCGGAAGACGATTGTGGAAGCGTCGAGATTGCGGTGTCGGACGAACTCGTCATCGAGGACGGGTGCTCGGGTACAGGAGCATGGCAGCGGACCTACACGGCCACGGACGATTGCGGCAATGCAGCCGAACATGTTCAGTTGTTCCAGCGCCAAGACAACCAGCCTCCTGTGGTCACGTCGCATCCCGATGACCTCACGGTGAGCTGCGCCCTTCCCGCCTTTGATCCCGCTTCCGTGACCGCGTCAGACGACTGTGACGCGGCACCGGTCATCCACCATGTCGATGACACGGTGTCCCAAACCTGCGCCAACGCCTTCACGGTGGAGCGACACATCATCGCGACGGACTGCGCGGGCAACGCGGGAGAGGCCATCCAAGTGATCGTGGTCGAAGATGAAACGGCGCCGACACTCACCATTTCGGACGTCCTCGTCACCTGGCCTTGCACCGATTGGACGTGCGACATCGACGTCCTGATCGGAGCTGGTTTTGTCTCCGCGGAGGACGATTGCGGGACGGTGGATTTGACCGTCCAATGCCTCGCCATGTCCGGGGGATGCGTGGCGCCGAATGGCACCTACACCCTGCAGTACACAGCGACAGACGCCTGTGGCAATTCGACCAGTGCCGAACAGATTTTGACGCTGCTTGATGAAGAGGCGCCCGCGGTGACCCTCACGTGTCCAGCCGATGTTCAGCTCTCGTTGGATGACGACTGCGGATACACCTTGGGTACGCCATCGGCAGATGCAGCTTGGGGAGCCCCCACCGGCAGCGCCATGGACAACTGTGACGCGATGCCGCAATTGGTTTTCTCCCATGAAGACGCACCCGCCATCTCATCGTGCGGGGACGGCGGCTCCCTGCTCATCGAGCGCACGCACACCTTGACGGCCACGGACGCATGCGGCAATGTGGGCACAGCCACCTGCACGCAATGGATTGAATTCGAAGACATCACGGGACCGGTGTTGGACGTGGCTGCGCCCAATCCGGCCAACCTCTTCCAGTGTCTTGCCGATACCGATACCACCACAGCTGGCCTTGGGCTCCCAGAGGTGACCGCAGTCGATGCATGTGGCGGCGAGGTGGAGGTCGTCATCACCCACTCGGATGCGGTCTCCAGCACGTGCGCAGGGGACGATGATGCCCCAGAAGGGAGCGCGACCCTCGACCGGACGTTCACGGTGACCGCTGTGGATTGTGTGGGCAATGTGACCGTGGAAACCGTCACACAAACGGTCAACTTCTTTGACATCTCCGCGCCTGTCGTCGGCCTCACCTGCCCGGCGGACACGACGTTGATGGCGGATCCCGATTGCGCCGTTGACCTCGACCCGACATCGGTCGGCATGCCGGTTGTGGATGCGATGGACAACTGCGACACCGACGTGGCGTACACCGTCTCCCATTCAGACACGGAGACACCTGGGGTCTGTGCGGGCGAACGGTCCGTCGTCAGAACGTTCACGGTCGTGGCCACGGATGACTGCGGTTTGGAGACCTCGGTTCAATGCAGCCAGACCATCACGGTGCTCGATCAGACCGCACCCACGGTTTTCTTGACGTGTCCGGAAGATGCCAGCATCGAACTCGATGGGGCGTGCGCTTGGGACGGCGATGCGGGCGTTCCAACTGTCGTCGCAGCAGATGGGTGTGATCCAGAACCGATCGTTGAGGTGACGTTCCTCGACCACGACACGCAGCTGCTCTGCACGGGGGACGATGGGCTCGCAGAAGGCAGTGTTTCCTTTGTGCGAACCTGGACCGTTGTGGCGACGGATGCGTGCGGCAATGCGGCGTCCTTGTCATGCGAACAGACCATTCAACTGCTCGATGTCACGGCACCCGCCGAACACACGGTGTCCACGCTGCCGACCGACACCCTCATCTTGGATGCAGATTGCGCGGTGGATTTGAATCCCGTGATGGAACCCTCAACCTCCGCCGAAGATGGATGTGACTCACAGGTGGACATCGCGCTCAGCTACAGCGATGACCCCGCGGTCTATGCTGCGCTTGCGGATGAGGTGAGCTTGGACATCGACACGCTGCCCCTGTCGGGTCTGCCGGGCGCCACGACCTATCGCGTGTATGCGCAACTCAACAACGCAGAGGACTGCCTCAGTGCGGTGGTGGGCGAGGGTTTTGATGCCTCCTGGATCACGTCGACCGAGCCCTTCTTCCAGCACCCCTTAGGCGGTGCCACGCCTGTGGCCGATGACCCGCTGTTGTTTTCCCTCTACCCGGATCTCGAGCAGGATTCGTGGGTGACCATCGGCATCGATGGGCCACCGGACGCTGCTGCCAATCAAGCGGGCATTCAACTGGTGGAGTCTTCGCCATGGGCGGGGAGTTTTGAGATGGGGAATTCCATCGCGCTCAACAGTGCATACGGGGATGGCTGGTTCGCTTTGCCCACATCTTCCAATGGCACGCCAGGACCTGACGGTCGGGTTTTGCTGGCCCAACTGACCACGTCCGGCCACATCAGCGGACAGTTGTACCTGCAGGTCCTTGAAGGCGGTGTGGGTGGAACAGATGTGCGGTATACCCTGACGTTTGGAAACGCTTGTACGGACGAAGACGGTGCGCAGGAAGGCAGCTACACCTTTGTGCGCACGTGGCTCAGCACGGCCACCGACGACTGTGGAAATGCGTCCGAAGCGAGCAGCTTCCAGAACATCGCAGTCCTTGACACCACGGCACCGCAATGGACCGAGACGTGTGGATTGGCCAATGGTGAGGTGTTGACCTTCCCGTGCGCTGGAGCTGGCATTCTGGATTTCGACCCCCTGCCGGATCCGTGTTGGACAGAGGCCATGGACAATTGCGACAGCGAGGTGGGCATTGCCCGGTTCGACGATGTGGACGCCGATGCGCCGATGGGAGAGGCCTGCAACGTCTGCGCCCCCACTGATCCGGCGCCATTGAGTGGCGGATTGACCTGCGACGGTGAGGGACCGGAATCCATGCGGCTCTTCAATTTCAATGGCGTGACCGATGCGGCATTCGTGTTGGATTCGGCATCCACCTCCCGCTTCAGCGTTGGTTGTGACAGCAGCATCGCCGTGACCCTGCACCTGACCGACGGCGAAGGAGGTGGCTTCCTGTTTGAAGCCCAATACGACGGTGGTTGGGACTGGGACGCCTGGAATGGTGATGGTCACCCCGGGGCACCCCTCGTTTCCGGCACGTACAAGAAGGACTGTGCTGAAGTGTATCCTGGCGAGCCGATTTGGCTCGATTGGCACTACTTCGTGATGACGGGTGGCACATTGAGTGGAACGGGCGCCTTCGCTGGAACGGAGTTGTCATTGGCCCACCAACCGGCCAACCAGTACTTCGGATTCCAGGTTGGATTGGGTGCCAACAACAAGAACGGCGCCTACGGCGCCAGCGGTTGGTTCTTCTGGGAAGGCGAACTGGTGGTGGACGGCGTATCCCAGGGTGCCATGGCGTCCAGCGGCGACATCTTTGTCGACCTGGATTGCTGTTTGCCGTGGGAGGCTGAGCATGACTACGTGGCCCAAGACGACTGTGGCAATGGCATTGCCTTTGAGTATACCGTGGTCAACACGGGAGAGACCGCCCAAGACGGAGCTGGATTGTCCGGCGGATCCCAACACCAAGCTGGTCCCGCGGTCATCGGTGGCGGTCCAGCAGAAAAGCAGCCGTTCAGCATTTTGGGCCTGATGCCCAACCCGACCTCGGATTTGGCCCAACTCCAATTCGAGGTGTCCGAGGCCCAGCGGCTGACCATCCGGTTGCACACGATGGAGGGGGCGTTCCTCAATGAGGTCTACGATGGAACGGTGCAACCCGGCGCCATTTATCAGGTGGACATTCAGGCAGGAAGCTTGTCTTCCGGCCTCTATCAGTTGCGCATTTCCGGGGGAGTGCACAGCGAAGTGCGGAAGTTGCTCGTGACGGAGTGAAGATGGTGTAACCCGACGAAATCGACATATAATAGAGCAGAGGCAAGCCCCGTGAGACAGTCATTTGTCTCGGAGGGCTTGTCTTTTATGGCGGTTTTGGAGTGCCCTCCCATTTTGTGTGCGGTGATGTAATTCGACGGGGCTCGTAGGATGATGCTGACATTCAATGCGATCAAAACTTCCTTGTTATGCTCAGCACCCGCTGCCGTCTTTCCGTGCCGTTCATCGCGGCCTTGTTCGTTTCATTCACCGCTCTGGCTCAGGCTCCCGGATCATCCGCTGACGATGCCTTTTTCGTGCATCACAAGCATGCCAGCATCAACCAGGGAGAAGACCACCATTTCGGTTCAACCGTGGCCATGCACGAAGACGTCCTCGTGGCCGCCGATGACCTCGAAAACGTGGAGGTCCTCCGCCGCAATGGAGATGGAACCTGGGGATACGAAGCGTTGATCGCGCCGCCGGAATCCGGCATCGCCTTCGGCGCCCGTCATGCCATTGCCACCAACGGGGAATGGCTGGCCATCGGTGCTTCCGGAGATGACACCTTTGGAACCAATGCCGGTGCCGTGCACATGTACAAGTACGACGGCATGGACTGGAATTACCAGGGCGCGTTGAGTCACATGGCCCCCAATGGCAACATCGGTTATGACGGATTCGGAAAGGCCGTCTCGATGGAAGACGGTCGCATGGTGGTCGGGTCCAATGCTGAGAATGCAGACGGCGGCAAAGGCGCCATCCACTACTTCGAATACAACACCTGGCTCGACATGTGGCTGGAGACCGGATTCATTGCTTCTGAGGGCACAGCCAATGGCAACGTGACCCGCTTCGCATCCAGCTTGGACATTTCAGGCGATTGGATGATTGTGGGTGAGTACGGCGATGGCACTCAAGGTGCCAATGCTGGTGCTGCCTACATCTATCACTTCGTGAACCAGTGTTGGCACTTGGATGTGACCTTTTACGGGCACGAGGCAGGGGACCGTCTGGGCACGGATGTGTCCATCAGCGGACTGCGGGCTGTGGCCGGTTCACCGCAGGCTGGTCTCAACGATCTGTCTCAATCCGGCGCTGTGACGCTCTATGAGTACACGGAATTCAGCGGCAATGAGTTCTTCTGGAGCGAAACCTTCCACTTCATTCCCGACGCTGTCCAAAACTGGGACCGCTTTGGAACCGCGGTGGACCTCGACGGCGAATTGCTCGCCGTGGGCGCACCGACGGACGACAACAATGGATCGAATGCCGGCCTCGGGTACTTCCTCTTCGATTGCAGCACGGCCAGCCTCGAATGCGTGGCCGAGGGCAGTGCCTGTGACGCAGAGCCGAACGACCGCTTTGGCTACGACGTGGCCGTGAGCAATGGCTTGGCGGCCATCGGCGCTGAGCGCGATGACAACATTTTTGACGAAGCCGGATCGGTCTATGTTTTGGGTTCCGATGATCTCGGATTCGAATGCGACCTGACCGCGCCAGCCGCCCCCATGGTCGACCTGGTGGATGAGAACGACACGGGCGCAGACAGCGAAGACGACATCACGCGCCACACCACGCCTGACTTTGATGTTGTCCTCCCTGGAGGCGGAACGATGGCGTTGATGAACGGCGTGATGGCGCAAGCTGGAGACGCGCTGGTCTGGACCCTCGACGGCACCAACGAAAGCGAGATGGTCTTCCTGACCCAGGAAGACATTGACAATGGGTACCGCACCATGCCATTCGTCTACCCTGGACCGGTGCTTCCTGACGGAGAGTACACCTTTTGTGCGACCCTCATCGACGTCTTCGGCAATACGGGCGACGCCGGATGCCTGACGATCACCATCGACAACGAGGACCCCATGCCGGTCTTCGAGAATGGGGCCGAGTATGACACCTCCAATACCGACACCTACGGCGCGTACTTGCCGGGTGCTTCTGACCCTGCCGATTGCGAGGCCCTCGCTGCAGCGAGCGGTGGAACCTATGCAGGCGTCATCAGCGATGCAGAGACCAACATGGTCACGCCGGGTTGCTACATCATTGGCGGCACGCCCTTCCAGGCCAGCACGTACGAGTGGCAGGCTCTGGCGACCCTCTTGCCGGACACGACACTGTACCTCGATGCTGCTGGAAGCGCCGGCCTCGACCTCGCCTCGGCCGACAACATCAGCGCCACGGACAACATCGCCATGGACACGCTCTATGCGGCG
>CBFHWV010000046.1:0-14162 GCA_965659565.1 uncultured Flavobacteriales bacterium | reverse complement strand
CCGTGGCCGCCGACACCGAAATCGAGTTCTGCCTGGCGTCCTTTGACCCCAACGGAGCGCCCACCAATGGCATCCTCCGGGTCTCGACGTCCGTCAGCAGCTTCGGCTCCAACGATGCGATGAAGTTCTCGTCGCAAGGCGGGTCCGACGCCTGGCCTGCTTCCGACTACCTCAACTACTGGGTGTGCAACCTGAGCGGTGGCCTGCTCGGCTACGCTCAATTCCCGGGCGGATCCGCCGCCACCGACGGCGTGGTGTGCGGGTATCAGTACACCGGTGATATCGGCACCGCCAGCGCTCCGTTTGACCTCGGCCGGACCGGAACCCACGAGGTGGGCCACTGGCTCAACCTCCGCCACATCTGGGGCGATGGACCTTGCGGGTCGGACGATTTCGTCTCAGACACTCCAGAATCCGACGGAGCCAACTACGGCTGTGCCCTCGGCCACGAAAGCTGTGGCACCACGGACATGGTCCAGAACTACATGGACTACTCCGATGACGCCTGCATGAACGTGTTCACTGAAGACCAGAAGCAACGGATGCGCGCCCTGTTCGCGCCCGGTGGCGCCCGCGCCAGCATCCTCGACTCCGAAGGCTGCTCCCCGCCCTGCGAGGTGTCTTGTGGATGCACGGACGATTCGGCGTGCAACTTCGACCCCTCCGCCCTCAACGACGACGGATCATGTGACTTCAGTTGCCTCGGCTGCACGGATGCCACAGCCTGCAACTACGACCCCGACGCCTCCATTGACGACGGGTCCTGCATCGCCGGTGGCCCCCAGACCTTCACCATGACCCTCCTGACGGACAACTATGGCAGCGAAACGACGTGGACGCTGACGGATGCGGCTGGCGCCACGGTCATGTCCGGCTCGGGTTATGACGGCAACACGAGCTATACCGCCACCGAACAACTCTGCTATGGGTGCTATACCCTCACCGTAAATGACTCCTACGGGGACGGCATGTGCTGCGCATTCGGCAATGGCAGCTACAGCTTCACTGTCAATGGCGAGGTGGTGGCCTCCGGGGGAAGCTTTGCCAATTCCGATGTGACGGCCTTCTGTGCAGAGCCCAGCACCATTGCGGGCTGTACGGACCCGACGGCCTGCAACTACGACCCGAACGCCGTCACGGACGACGGCTCCTGCGCCCAACTCGATGCCTGCGGCGTCTGCGGCGGACCGGGCGCCATCTATGAGTGTGGCTGCAATGACATTCCAGCCGGTGACTGTGACTGCAACGGCACCCAGCTGGACGCCCTCGGCGTTTGCGGCGGCAACTGCGTGGCCGACGCCGATGGGGACGGCATCTGTGACGATGTGGACGACTGCGTTGGCCAGGTGGATGCGCTGGGGGTCTGCAATGGCGGCTGCGCGTCCGATGCAGATGGCGACGGCGTCTGCGACACGCCGGACTTCGTGCCCACGACACCCTGCGTGAACGGATTTGCCGGAATCTACCCCTGTGACCAGGTCGACTTCATGAGCCACTTGACGCCCGGCGAGGTCGGCGGCGGTGAGATGAACGACATCTGGGGCTGGACCGACCCGCTGGATGGCAAGGAATACGCCCTGCTCGGCCGCACCACGGGCACGGCCTTCATTGACATCTCCGATCCCAACAACCCCGTGTACCTCGGCAACCTGCCGACCCACACGGTGTCCTCCCTGTGGCGCGACATCAAGGTCTACGCCGACCACGCCTTCATCGTATCCGAGGCCTCCGGGCACGGCATGCAGGTGTTTGACCTGACCCAATTGCGCAACGTGCCCAACCCGCCGGTCACGTTCACCGCGGACGCCCACTACGGGGGCTTTGGCAATTGCCACAACATCGCCATCAACGAAGCGACCGGACGCGCCTATCCCATCGGCGCCAACACATTCAGCGGCGGATTGAACATCATCGACATCAGCAATCCATTGAACCCCACCCTCATCGGCAGCTTCGCCGAAGACGGGTACAGCCACGACGCCCAAATCGTGAACTACATCGGGCCGGATGCACAGTACGCGGGCAAGGAGATCGCCTTCTGCTTCAATGAGAATACGGTGACCATCGTGGACGTCACCAACGCCGGCGACCCGATGATGCTCAGTGCCACGGGGTACTCCACGTCCGCCTACACCCACCAGGGCTGGCTGACCGAGGACCACAAGTACCTGCTGGTCGGCGATGAACTCGATGAGGGTTCGGTGAACACCCGCACCTACATCTTCGATGTGCAAGACCTGAACAACGTGACCCTGATCGGGACGCACGTGGGGGCGACCGCGGCCATTGACCACAACATGTACACCCACGAGGGCCTCGTCTACCAATCGAACTACCGCGCTGGACTCGAGATCCTCGACCTCGCCAACGTGGCGCAGGGCCAGCTCGACCGCGTGGCCTACTTTGACGTGTACCCGGCCAGCAACTCCGCCCAATTCAATGGAACGTGGAGCAACTACCCCTACTTCGCTTCCGGCAACGTGATCGTGAGCCACATCGAAGAGGGCCTGTTCGTCCTGCGGCCGAACATCACCCCTCCCTGCTTGGAGGACTGCGGCTGCACCGATGCCACGGCGTGCAACTACGACCCGAATGCCCTGAACGACAACGGCAACTGCGACTTCAGCTGTTACGGCTGTACCGATGCCAACGCGTGCAATTACGATCCGACAGCCACCCTCGATGACGGCACTTGTCAGGCCCCCGATCCTCAGTTCGGATGCGACTGCTCCATTTCCGGCAGCTTGGTGGCCACGTTGGCCGGCTCTGAGACCAGTGCACCAAGCGAGGTCGACGGCATCGCCAACCCATCGGCTTCAACGCTCGATGTGTCGGTCAACTTCACCGGCTCTGGCGGAAGTTGGGTCGGCGACATGGCCATGACCGTCACGGATGGGGCGGGCAACTGCATCGCCTTTGGAGGATACAACGACACCCCTCCCGGCTGTCCCACGCTGGGCAACTACCAGACCATCTGGCCCTCCAACTGGGCGGCATCCGGTGACGGGGTGTACACCGCGACCGTCGACCTGTCATCGGCCGGCCTCGACGGGGATGGCACTTGGAGCGTGGCGGTCTTCAACGGCTGGAACACGGCCAGCGCCGTCACATACGATGTGTCATGGACCCTCAGCGACGTCTGCCCGGACCTCGGCGAACCCGACATTCCAGGCTGCACCAATCCGGAAGCGACCAACTACAACCCTGCCGCCACGCTGGACGACGGCTCCTGTGAATTCCCCGCCCCCTGTCCAGGCGACTTCGACGGCAACGGCATCATCGCCGTCAATGACGTCCTCATCGCCTTGGGCGACTTTGGCTGTGCCGTGGACTGCACGGCCGATTTGGATGGAGACGGGGTGGTCGGGGTCACCGACATCTTGAACATGCTGTCCCAGTTCGGTCTCCCGTGCGACTGACGCCAGCCGCAACCCGCGGGGTTCAAAGCCCTCCGAGCAGGAGGACGAGCAACACGACGATGCCCACGTACAGCAACACTGGCGCCAAGGGCGCAAACGAGAGGATGCGGCCTGCCTTGGACAACCGGTAACGGGGATACAGATCTGGGTGTGCGAGCGAGGCGCGATAGGCCTTGCGGGAGATGAAATACCCGGCCATCGTCGCCACGAAACCGACCACGATGGACACGCCACTCAAGGGCATTTGCAAATAATCGACCGCCACTTCACCGAGGATGCCCAGCAACCATCCCAAGGACAAAATGAAGCCAGGCACGGAGGCCGGATGCCGCCCATTGATGGGGTCCGGCAAGGACACGGATTCCTTGAGGATGTGGGGCAACGGCAGGCTTTCGGTCAAAGGAGCCGCTGGACGCGGGACCAACCGAACCGTCGCTTTATCGGCCGCTTCCGGATGACGCCCATCCGGTGAAGAGGTCGAGTGGGCAATCACGGCTTTTCCCTCCATGGCCGCGAACCTGCCGACATGTGGGGACGACTCCGCTGGGATGAGGCCCTCTTGACGTGTGGGCAACACGCTTTCTGCGCGGGGCTGCATGGCGGCGCGGGCCGGGGCCGACTCGTTTTGGTGGACATCCTGCCGGAGTTGGACATGCCAACCGTGGCGGTATCGCCGGTGTTCGATGAAGGACTCCCCCAACCGTTTTTCTTGTGTGCAACCAAAACACAGGAGGACGGACATCCAGAGGAGAACGCGGGAATTCATGCCGTCAAGCTAGGTGGAATTCAACGAATGAGCTGCACCTGACCGGAGTACACCCGAATCGATTGACACTCCCCCTGCGCCTCCAGCCGCCAGGTGAAGATCTCGTTCATGTGGGACCGGCCCAGGTTGTCCGGGCTTCCATTCCACATCCGGTCGGGATCGCGGGTCTCGAACAGGGGCCACCCCCACCGGTCGAACACCTGCCACCGGAATTCATCCACCCCGGACAGGACGGGCGCAAACCCATCGTTGACGCCGTCGTTGTTGGGGGTGAAGGCGGACGGAACGAACACCTGAACGCCTTGCAACACCTCGGTCATCAAGGTCGCTTCAGCGGTGCATCCGATGCCATTGGTCACGGCCAGCACGACCTCAAACACGCCCGGGGCTTTGAAGGTGTGCCGCACCTCGTTGGCGCGGGGTCCGGCGTTGGGAACCTGCACGATGCGGCCATCACCGAAATCCCATTGGCGCGACAGGATGGCCCCTTCCGTGTCGTCGGTGAAGGTCACGGCGGCATGGGGGTAGCAGACCTTGGGCGGGGCCGAATGGAAGGCCACTTGGGGGACTTCGGAGATGGGGACCAGAATGGAATCCTGTCCGATGCACCCATTGGCGTCTTCCACCACAATGGCGTATGTCCCGCCGGGCACCGCTTCCCAACGGACACTGTCCACACTGAGTTCAACCACTTGCGCGTCCTCCAACGGCCAGACCACCGTGCAGGGTGCCACGCCTGAGATGGCCCCCACCGTCACCCTGCCCACGCCCAGACCGCAGCTGTCCAAGGTCGACGACACCGCCATGGACGGCAGCGCCGGGGCCGATAAAAAGATGGAATCCACGGCGACACAACCATTGGCATCCACCACGGTGAACACGTTGTGCCCCGCCACGGCCGATTCCAGGGTGTCGACCAACCCATTCGCCGGGACATCCGGAAAAGCATACCCCGGCACCCCGCCCGAGGGCAGGACCTGAATGGCCCCATCGGCGCTGCCGGCGCAGCTCACCGCAAAGCCATTGAAATCCGACACCACTGTGGACGCGATGTCGATGGCTGACGGGGCCGTCAAGGTCACGTCAATGGCGTCCATGCAGCCCGCCGCGTCGGTCACCTGCCCCACAAACGTCCCGCCCGACAGGGCATTCCACGCTACCGTGTCTCCGATGGTCGACACCCACAGCCAGGACTCCGGGCCGCCGACTTGGTACCCCCCTGTGGATTGTCCCTCCGCAACCCCGTCTGCAGCATCGACACACGACACGTTGAACCCGTTGAAGTCCGACAACACCGGGGGCTGGGCCTCCAGATTCGACACGAACACCGTGGCCGTGTCTGCCGTGGGCACATCCGGACAGGTGGACCTCAAAATGGCAGTGTAGGTCCCCGGCAGGGCCGGCACCCATGCCGGATTGGAGGCGCCGTCTGCGGAGAAGACCCAGGGCGCAGCAAATTCGGGGCCTTCGATGACCCACTCCTGGAAACAAGGCAGACCAATCTGGCTTTCATTCCAGAATTGCACCGAATCCCCGAGACAAACAGCTGGTGCATTGGGCGCACAAAGCGGTTGGTTGAAGCACGCCTCGCATTGGAATTCATCCAGAGGTTCAAATGGCGTGACCACCACGGGCTCCTCGACAGCGGTGATGTTCACGGGCTGATCATCGACCACCAAATCCGCCGCGCTCACGGGGATGGGAATGGACACGAGCGTAACGGATGCTGTCTGACATTCCAATTGACCTTCCAAGTCGGTTCGAATGAAGAGCGGGTCGGGATTGGCATCCACGCATCCAAAGACCGGGGAGGTGGTCAACGCCGACATCGTGAAGCCCAATTCCGGATCGTATTGCAAGCCGACCCCGCGCTCCTTTCCAGCGCCCCCGTAAATGTTGGCCCAGGTGACAAAGCCCTGCGGGTCAAAATGGGCGAGCAACACACTCTCTCCCCCAATGTCCTCGCTCAAAGTCGAGGGTTGGTCTGAAGCCAAAGCCGAGTATCCATTGGTGCTGCCGGCCAAGGCCACCCCAGTTTCGGTGAGGGTGAGACTGCGGGCCGCATCGTCGCTCGTGCTGCCCATTCCCCGACTCCAGATGACCTCACCGTTGTCCGCGTCCAGCTTGAGCACCAGAATGTCCAGTCCACCAATCCCTGCGCCATTGGTGGGCGCGGTGACGTAGACATGGCCCTCTCCATCGACGATCAAATCGGAACCCCATTGGGCATGCTCATTCAACCCGGCATCGTAGCCGCCCCCGAAACCCGTGGCCCACATCAAGGTGCCATCGGGCGCCAGCCGGGCCACTTCCACATCGTGGCTGGACAAGACATCGTTGGTGGCCAACAGCACCCCGCCATCCGGCATCACCTCCAGTGACAAGGCCATCTCCGCCATGCCGTCCAATTGCGTCGCCCAGTCCACATTTCCCGCATCGTCCAAGCGAAACACCACAGGGCGCTCTCCATCGTTGCCCACGGCCAAAAATCCGCCGGGGACCTGTTTGGCGTCGAAGGCCCAAGTCAACCCTTCGTAGAGCTTGAACCACACCACCGCACCGCTGGCATCGAGGCGCATCAACATGGCATTGCCGCCGCCCATTCCACCGCCCAAATCCACACGGGAACCACTGACGAGAAAACCGCCGTCCGCCAGCGGCAGAATGGACCGCCCACCTTCGCTTGCCGTGGTTCCGTAGAGGTTGAACCACAGGCGGTTGCCGCAATCATCGACCCGATATACGTAGACATCGCATTCGCCGTAGCTGCCGTTGTTGAAGTGCTGCCCTGTCGCCACAAATCCGCCGCTCTCCATGGTGGCCAGAGACAAACCGGTCTGAATGTCGGGCAGGTTGTAGCGTCGGAGAAAGGTGTGGCCGACTTGTTGCGCCTGCAGGAATGCCGCCATCCCGACCATGAGAAGGCCCGTCAAAAGGCACCTGCGCGTCATGGTTCGGGCGCTTCAGGAATGGTGGACAACGTGTCCCATTGGAGGAACACCGCCCCGCCTTCCGGATACCCGATGGACTCCAGAAGCGCTTCCAATTTTGAGGTGGACCCTGCTTTGTCTGTCGGCATGGCAAAGCGAATGCGGCTCAACGTGGGCAAGGCTTCTACCCAATGGGCATGCTCCTCCAGCACATCGATCACCTGCGGGGTCAGGAAAGGACACATGAATCCTTCCCCGGACATCTCCACTTCGGCCAGCACATGACGAGAGAGCACGTCTTGCGCCCTCCCTGCGATGCAGGAGCACGCCAACGCGACAAATATGGACAAGCGAATGGTCATCGGTTCGGGCCCCTAAAGTTAGCTCACCCACGGTGCAGCCCGTTCTGGATGCCTCTGGCCCGCCTCATGACCGAGGACATTCTGATCACGGGCACCACAACCCACTGCAACCGCGATAGGTCGACAATTATAAATTCGACCGACAATTCATGCCTCTGAGCATCAAATAAATACGCCTCCTGATTTAGCTTGTCAGAGGTTTCCTACCAAACCAATCCCAACTGAAGAACCGAATGCGTCACTTTTTCCTCGCGGCCTGCATGCTTGGCAGCCTCATGTCAACGGCCCAGTCCTCCGCCTTGTCCGGCGCCGATGCCGCGACTTCCGTGCCCCAAAGCCGCACTTGCCACGCCCACGAGAAGCATGTGGAAATGATGGGACTGCAAAAGTATGCCGATGCTGTGCAGCGCATTGAGGAGCACACGCAGGAATGGGCACCCGTTGTGGCACAACAACGCGCAGCCAATCAAAATGCGGTCGTGACGATTCCGGTGGTCTTCCACGTCGTTTATCGCACAGCAGAAGAGAACATCTCCGACGCTCAGATCCAAACCCAGCTGGACGTACTGAACGCCGACTTCCGCCGGCTCAATGCAGATGCCGACAACGTCTGGTCCCAAGCTGCGGACACCGAAATCGAGTTCTGCCTGGCCAGCTTTGATCCGGATGGCAACCCCACCACGGGCATCCTGCGCGTGCCCACCACGGTGAACGGGTTTGGCACGGGAGACGCGGTCAAGTTCTCCAGCCAAGGCGGATCGGATGCTTGGCCCTACACCGACTACCTCAATTTCTGGGTCTGCAACATCGGAGGCGGCATCCTCGGATACGCCCAATTCCCAGGCGGAAGCGCTGCAACCGACGGCGTGGTGAACGGCTACCAGTACACAGGTACCATCGGCACCGCAACGGCCCCGTTTGACCTCGGCCGGACGGCCACCCACGAGGTCGGCCACTGGCTCAACCTGCGCCACATCTGGGGCGATGGCAACTGCAACGTGGACGACTTTGTGTCGGACACCCCGACCTCGGACGCCCCCAACTACGGCTGTGCCCTTGGACATGTCAGCTGCAACACCACCGACATGGTCCAGAACTACATGGATTACTCGGACGACGCCTGCATGAACCTCTTCACGCAAGGCCAGACGGACCGGATGCTCGCCCTGTTCCAACCCGGCGGCTTCCGCGAAAGCTTGCTCACTTCCAATGGATGTGCGCCCCCATGCACAGAGAGTTGTGGTTGTACCGATGACACCGCCTGCAACTTCGACTCCAATGCGCTGAATGACGACGGCTCATGCGACTTCAGCTGTTACGGTTGTACCGACGCCACGGCCTGTAACTACAATGCTGGTGCCACGATTGACGACGGCACCTGCATCGCCGGAGGTCCGCAGACGTTCACCATGAACCTCATCCCGGACAACTACGGCAGCGAGACAACATGGTCCCTCACCGATGCCTCGGGAGCCACCGTCATGTCAGGCGGCCCTTACACCAACAACAACAACACCCCCATTACCGTCACGGAACAGCTCTGCTATGGATGCTACACCCTGACTGTGAACGACAGCTTTGGAGACGGCATGTGCTGCGCTTATGGAGACGGCAGCTACAGCTTCACTGTCAATGGGGAGGTGGTCGCCTCCGGAGGCACATTCACCACCTCCGATGTCACGAGCTTCTGCGCGGAACCGACCGACATTCCTGGCTGCACTGATGCGACGGCCTGCAACTACAACGCGGCCGCCACAGTGGACGATGGCTCCTGTACAGAGCTCGATGCCTGCGGTGTCTGCGGCGGACCAGGTGCTGTTTTCGAATGCGGCTGTTCCGACATCCCGGCAGGCGACTGTGACTGCAACGGCAACCAACTCGACGAGTGCGGTGAATGCGGTGGCCCCGGCATCCCAGCCGGAAACTGTGATTGCAACGGCAACCAACTTGACGCCATTGGCGTGTGCGGCGGTTCTTGCACCGCTGACGCGGATGCGGACGGCATCTGCGACGATGTCGATCCGTGCATTGGCGAAGAGGATGCCCTTGGTGTGTGCGGTGGAGACTGTGCGGCCGATGCGGACAGTGACGGCATCTGCGACGATGTCGACGACTGCGTGGGCCAATACGACGCCCTCGGCGTGTGCAATGGCGACTGCCCGGCAGACACAGACGGCGATGGCATCTGCGACACGGAAGAAATTCCCGGTTGCCAGGAAGAGGCCGCGTGCAACTACAACCCCGCTGCCACGGACAGCGACAACTCCTGCGTCTTCGTCGGCGATGCTTGTGATGACGGCAACGCCCTGACGCTGGGAGACGTTTACACGAACTGCGACCTGCCCAACTTCGGCTGTCAGGGGGTCGGCCCCGAGATCATCTGGAAGGAGACCTTCGGCGATGAGCCCGTGCTCGATTACGGTTGGACTGGCTCCTCCAACACAGCCGCCCAAGAGACCGAGTGGAGCATCGTGTATGGCAGCGCCACGGACTGGTTCAAGACCGTCCTGTCCGGCGACACCATCTTCGAGGGACGGGACACCGACTTTAACTGTGTCTGGACCTCCCGGGAAATCGACGTGAGCGGCTACTCCGAGCTGGAGGTCAGTGCCGCCTTCTCCGAAGTCGGTAACCTGGAGAATGCCGACTTCATCCGGTTTGAATACATCCTGGATGGTCAAACCACGGTGGTCTCCAATTTGGCCAACGACTTCTCGACCGCCAACCTGAACCAGGCGCCGATTCCCGATGGCACCACCCTGCAGCTGCAGGTGGTGATGCGCACCAATGCCAACAACGAGCGCATCGCGTTTGACGACGTGTATTTGTTTGGTGTACCGAACTGCCTCGACAGCGACGGCGACGGCATTTGCAATGACGTTGACGCCTGCTCCGACCTGACGGCCTGCAACTTCAGCGACCCCGCTGCGACCGCCTGCCTGTTTGACGATGCCTGCGGCGTGTGCGATGGCCCCGGTGAGATTTACGAATGCGGCTGTACCGACATTCCAGCGGGCGACTGCGACTGCAATGGCAACCAGCTCGACGCCCTCGGCGTCTGTGGTGGATCTTGTGCAGCCGACGCCGACGGAGATGGCGTCTGTGACGATGTCGACCCCTGTGTCGGCCAACTCGACGAGTGCGGCGTCTGCAACGGTCCGGGTGCCATTTTCGAATGCGGTTGTGCCGACATTCCGGCAGGCGACTGCGACTGTGACGGCAACCAGCTCGACGCGCTCGGCGTCTGTGGCGGTGACTGCGCCGCCGATGCGGACGGCGATGGCATCTGCGACGATGTCGACCCCTGCGTGGGCGAGCTCGACGCGATCGGCGTCTGCAACGGAGACTGCACGGCCGATGCCGACAACGACGGCATCTGCGACGACGTCGACCCCTGTGTCGGTGCGGTGGACGCTTGTGGGGTCTGCAACGGACCCGGCGCCATCTACGAGTGCGGCTGTAGCGACATTCCGGCCGGCGATTGTGACTGCGATGGCAACCAAACGGACGCCCTTGGCGTGTGCGGCGGAGACTGCGCAGCAGATGCCGACAGCGACGGCATCTGTGACGACGTCGACCCGTGTGTGGGTGAGCTCGATGCCATTGGTGTCTGCAACGGAGACTGTACGGCGGACGCCGACAACGATGGCATCTGCGACGACGAAGACCCCTGTGTGGGCGCGGTGGACGCCTGTGGGGTGTGCAACGGACCGGGTGCCGTCTTTGAATGCGGCTGCACCGGCATTCCGGCGGGCGACTGTGACTGCGATGGCAACCAGCTCGACGCAATCGGCATTTGCGGCGGAGACTGCACTGCCGACGCCGACAACGACGGCATCTGTGACGACGTTGACCCCTGTGTCGGCACGGTGGATGCCTGCGGAATCTGCAACGGTCCTGGCGCCATCTACGAATGCGGCTGTGCCGACATCCCGGCCGGCGACTGCGACTGTGATGGAAACCAACTCGACGCCCTCGGCGTCTGTGGCGGCACCTGTACGTCCGACGTGGACGGCGATGGCGTCTGCGACAACGACGAAGTAGCCGGCTGTACAGATGCCACGGCCTGCAACTACAATCCGGATGCAACCGACAACAATGGCACCTGCCAGTACCTCGATGCTTGCGGCGTCTGTGGTGGACCTGGTGAGGTCTTTGAATGTGGGTGTGCCAACATCCCCGAAGGCGACTGTGACTGTGACGGCAACCAAGTAGACGCCCTCGGCGTCTGTGGGGGCGGCTGCGCGGCCGACGAAGATGGAGACGGAGTCTGCGACGATGTCGACCCCTGCGTGGGCCAGTTGGATGAATGCGGCGTCTGCAACGGACCCGGTGCGATCTACGAATGCGGCTGTGCCGACATCCCGGCCGGCGACTGCGACTGCAATGGAAACCAGACGGACGCCCTCGGAGTCTGTGGCGGCACCTGTGCCGCTGATGCGGACAACGATGACATCTGCGACGATGTGGACGAATGCGTCGGCACCGTCGATGCCCTCGGCGTGTGCAACGGCGATTGTGCCGCCGACTCGGATGGAGACGGCATCTGTGACGATGTGGACGAATGCGTGGGCACCATCGATGCCTGCGGCATCTGCAACGGCCCTGGGGCGATCTACGACTGTGGCTGTTCCGATATTCCAGCCGGCGACTGTGACTGCGATGGCAACCAACTCGACGCCTTGGGGGTCTGCGGCGGAACCTGCACGGCAGACGCAGACAACGACGGCATCTGCGACGACATTGACGACTGCATTGGAACGGTGGACGCATGCGGCGTCTGCAATGGTCCGGGCGCCATCTACGAATGCGGTTGCGCCGACATCCCGGACGGTGATTGCGACTGCAACGGCAACCAGCTCGACGCCCTCGGCGTGTGTGGCGGTGACTGCGCCACCGACGCGGATGCCGATGGCATCTGTGACGACATCGACCCTTGTGTGGGCACGGTGGATGCCTGTGGGGTCTGCAACGGACCGGGCGCCATTTACGACTGCGGATGCGCTGACATCCCGGTTGGAGATTGTGACTGCAACGGCAACCAGCTCGACGCGGCCGGTGTCTGCGGTGGTGACTGTACCTCGGACATCGACGGCGACGGGGTGTGCGACACCGATGAGGTGCCGGGCTGCGACGATCCGCTCGCGGAGAATTTCGACCCGACCGCTACGGACAACGACGGAAGCTGCACCTACCTCCCTGCCTCGTTCGACGGCCTTGTCTTCGAGACATTGGAACTGAACAGTGCGGGGCCCGGCATTCACACCTTCCGGGTCTACGCCCAATTCAGCAACCCGAGCGACCAACTCGTCTCCATCTTCGGAACGTCAGCCGACCCGCTTTCTGTGACCACGACGACCAGCTTCTACCAAGACGCCCTCGGCGGACCCACTGCAGAAGCCCAAAACCCGCTGTTGTTTGAGAGCTTCCCGAACTTGGAATGGGACAGCTATGTGACCATTGGAGCAGAAGACAACTCCGGCACGGGGGTGCAAACGGCGGGACTGGACTTCGGCTCTTTTGAGGCCGGCGGCGCCTTGACCTCAGATGCCACAGCTGGCGGCAGTTGGTTCGTGTTCCCGGACTCCGAACCCCTCGCGTTCCCAGATGCCAGCGGCCGCGTCCTCATTGGTCAATTCACCACTGACGGCATTGTGACGCTCAACTGCAACCTGCAATACCGGGCAGCAGACGGCACCAACCCGCAAGCCACAAACTTGACGCTGGTCTTCCCGAACAACTGTCCGGAAGACGTCAATGGCGATGGCATTGTGGCGGTGGATGACATCCTCATCCTGTTGTCTTACTTCGGCTGCACCGGACCTGCTTGCAATGGCGACATCGATGGGGATGACGTTGTGGGCGTGTCCGACATCCTGAGCGTGCTGAGCGCATTCAGCGAGACGTGTTTCGAGTGACACTGAATCGAACCGATCGAAGATGACGATGCGATGGAGCGCCCTGTTGGGCCTGTGGTTCGGTGCCTGCACCCTTTGGGGTCAGACGCCGTGTGAAAACGGCTTCGCCGCAGGGTACCCCTGTGACCAGGTGGACCTGATGGGCTTTGTCCCCTCCTCCTCCATGGGCGGTGGCGACGCCGAGGACCTCTGGGGCTGGACGGACCCGCAGGACGGCAAGGAGTACGCCATCGTGGGCATGGCGGGGGGCACGGCCTTTGTCGACGTGACCGACCCCACGGCTCCGGCTGTGCTCGGCACCCTGCCCACCCACACGACGTCCTCCCTTTGGCGCGACGTCAAGGTCCACGCCAACCACGCGTACATCGTCTCCGAGGCAACCGGCCACGGGCTCCAGGTGTTTGATCTTACCCGGTTGCGCAACGTCAACAATCCGCCGCAGACCTTCACGGAAGACGCGCACTACGCCGGATTTGGCAATTGCCACAACATCGCCATCAACGAGGCCACCTCCCGGGCCTATGCCGTGGGAAGCAACACCTTCAGTGGCGGCCTGCACATCTTGGACATCAGCACGCCGACAGCGCCGACGCTCATTGGAAGCTTCGCCGAGGACGGGTACACCCACGACGCTCAGATTGTCGTCTACAATGGGCCCGATGCCCAGCACGTGGGCAAGGAGGTCGTGTTCGCATTCAACGAGAACTCGGTCGCCGTGGTGGACGTCACCGATGCTGGCGACCCCATTCTGCTCAGCAACACTGGCT
>CBFHWV010000045.1:9643-14295 GCA_965659565.1 uncultured Flavobacteriales bacterium | reverse complement strand
AGTACCGGAGCTATCACGGTCGGATGTCCCAGCAGTGGCTGGACGACCTCGAACCCCTCGGCACCGACCACATCAAGCCCTTCATTGAGGAGGCGCCCGCCCTCATCATCGTCTTTCGAAAGGTGTTCGACCGGGATGAGGAGACGGGGGAGAAGAACCCCAACTATTACGTGCAGGAGAGCTGCGGCATTGCGGTGGGGCTGTTGTTGGCAGCCCTCCATGAGGCGGGATTGGCGGCCTTGACCCACACGCCGTCCCCCATGAACTTCCTCGCGGAACTTCTCGAGCGGCCTGAAAACGAGCGGGCATTCCTCAATATTCCCGTTGGTTGGCCCGCAGAAGGCGCCACTGTGCCGAATCTTTCGCGCAAACCGTTGAACGAAATTGTGTTTCACTATCCTCCAAAGCCGGATCAGAAGCACGGGTAAAAACCTGTGATTCAGTAATTTGAGGGGTTATCAGCGTCCGAGTTGTGGAAGTTTCCCGCAATGGGGAAAACCGGGCACGTGAGTTGAAGAAGGAGGCATTTACTTTGCACCGCATTCGCAACACCACAAATCATGTCTGATATCCGCGAAAAAGTGACCGCCATCATCGTCGATAAGCTCGGCGTGGATGCTTCTGAAGTGAACGACGCCGCTGGTTTCACCAACGACCTCGGGGCGGACTCCCTCGACACTGTCGAGCTGATCATGGAATTCGAAAAGGAATTCAACATCGCCATCCCGGACGACCAGGCCGAGAAGATTGGCACTGTCGGCCAAGCCATCGAGTACATCGAAAACGCGAAGTAAGCCCCGCATGGAGCTGAGCCGTGTCGTCGTCACGGGAATGGGTTGCCTGACTCCGTTGGGCAACGACGTTCCCACCTTTTTTGACGCCCTCAAGCGGGGGGTCAGCGGAGCGGGTGCCATCACCCGCTTCGACGCGTCCAAGTTCAAGACGCAGTTCGCCTGTGAGCTGAAGAACTGGGACGTCGCTGAGCATTTTGACCGAAAGGAGCAGCGCAAACTCGATCCCTATGCGCAGTACGGCATTGTCGCAGCCCGTCAAGCTGTGGCACATTCCGGACTCGCCGAAGCCAACCCCAACCCCGATCGGGTGGGCGTGATTTTTGGCAGCGGCATTGGGGGCATCCTCACCTTTCAGAACGAGATCCAGAATTTCGTGGAAGGGGATGGAACGCCACGCTTCAACCCCTTCTTCATCCCGAAGATGATCGGAGACATCGCTGCCGGTCACATCAGCATGGAGTTTGGGTTCCGCGGACCCAACTACGCTTGCGTCTCGGCCTGTGCCAGCGCCACCAATGCCATCATCGACGCCTTCAATGCCATTCGGTATGGCAAGGCCGACGCGATGGTGACAGGCGGCGCAGAGGCGGCCGTGGTTGAGGCGGGCATCGGTGGATTCAGCGCCATGAAGGCGTTGTCCACCCGAAATGAGGAGCCCGAAGTGGCTTCCCGTCCGTTCGATGTCCACCGCGATGGGTTCGTGCTCGGCGAAGGCGCAGGCGCTTTGGTTCTGGAGTCTTTGGAGCATGCTCAGGCTCGCGGGGCCAACATCATCTGCGAGGTGATGGGCGGCGGCGCCTCGGCTGATGCTCACCACTTGACGGCTCCCCACCCGGAAGGACTGGGCGCACGCAATGTGATGCGTGCGGCGTTGGACGACGCTGGCATGACACCGGATGAGCTCGACTATGTCAACGTGCACGGCACCTCGACCCCGTTGGGAGACATCGCTGAGGTCAAGGCCATTGAGGAAGTCTTTGGAGACCACGCCACGGCGCTGAGCATTTCCAGCACGAAATCCATGACCGGCCACCTGCTCGGTGCGGCGGGTGCGATTGAGACGCTGGCTTGCATCATGGCGGTGACGGAGGACGTCATCCCACCGACCATCAATTCCACCGATCCGGACCCGGCCCTGAACCAGGACCTCGACTTCACCTTCAACGTGAAGAAGGAGCGCCCGGTGCGCGCCGCCCTGTCCAACACCTTCGGTTTCGGAGGGCACAACGCTTCGGTGATTGTCCGGAAGTTCTGATGCCGCTGCTGAGCGGAAGGAACTCCCGGGAATCCCAGATCAAACGGTTCATTCGACGGCACTTTCGTGCCCGGGTGAGCCGTTTGGCGGCTTATGAGGAGGCCTTGCGCCACTCCAGTTCCGTGGCTTGTCAACGCGACGGTCTGCCCAGCAATGAGCGCCTGGAATTCCTCGGGGATGCAGTCCTGGACATGATCGTAGTGGACATGCTGTTCCGCAAGTTTCCTAACGGGGATGAAGGGGCCATGACCCGAATGAAGTCCCGTTTGGTCAGCCGTGAGGCGCTGAATTTGCTGGGAGAGGAGATCGGGGTCGAACACTTGCTGGATGCGCAGACCGGGAAGGGCGGGGTACATCCTTCCTTGCGCGGAAATGCCATGGAGGCGCTGGTTGGGGCCGTGTACCTCGATAAAGGGATCATGAAGACGCGCAGGGGCGTCTTAAAGCTGCTGAGCAGGTACGACATGGAGCAGCGACTCCAGGAGCGCGTGGACTTCAAGAGCAAGCTCCACGAGTGGGGACAGAAGCGCAAGAAACGCGTGGAATTCAAGGTCATCCGGGAGTTCAAGCGCGATGGAGAGCAGCGCTATCAAATGCAAGTCCGCGTGGGGGGCAAGGTGATGGGTTCTGCAGACGGGACCTCCAAAAAGTCCGCCGAGCAGGCCGCAGCGCGCGTCGCTTGCCGCCATATCTTCGGGGACGACTGAGGGACCACAAGGACCCGGTCAGCACCGCATGGCCATTACCCTTCGACTCGACATCGAGGACGAGGAACCCCCTTATGAATTCCTGGGGGTGAGTTGTACGGATGCCGGCCACCGTTTCTGTTGGAACCTCAACCGAAAGCTGGACGCGCAGCTGACCTTCCACGAGGAGGTCGAAGCCGTCCACAAGCGGCGACCGCCGACCCGGCATTGCGTCTGGCGGCACACGGATGAACTCGGGGGATGGACCTTCGATGTCATCTGGAACCGGTCTCCGGACGGGGCAATGATCCCCAACCTGGTCCACTTCGATTACTTGCTTCGCGTCGACTCCATGATCGGCGAGAAGGCGGACAATCTGTTGGACCAAGTGCGCTCCATGCGACGTGTGGCGGCCTGCTTCCCTGTGGAGGTGGGCACCATTCGGGGACACGAGGCGCTGTATTACGAATGAACACCGAACTGATCGAGAACAGGATGTCCCAGAAATTCACCAAAATCGTGGCCACAGTCGGCCCGGCCAGCACGTCTCCGGAAGTGTTGGAAGGCATGATTCGCGAAGGGGTCAATGTGATCCGCCTCAACTTTTCCCATGGGGACTACGACACCCACGCCACCACCGTCAAGCGGGTGAAGGCCGTGGACGAAAAGCTCGGCACGCACACGGCATTGCTGGCCGACATGCAGGGCCCGAAACTGCGCGTGGGCATGATGGAGGAGGGCGCTGAATTGGTCAACGGGGCCAAGCTGACCATCCGGGTGGGCGAGGGCACTGGAAACGCCCAGGAGGCGTGGACGCGCTACGAGAAATTTGCAGCCGATGTCAAGGCCGGGGAGCCGGTGCTGCTCGACGACGGCAAACTGCGCCTGCGCGTGGAGGAAACCAATGGCACAGACACGGTGGTGTGCGTGGTCGAACACGGTGGCATCCTCAAATCGCGGAAGGGACTCAACCTGCCGTCGACGGCGATCAGCCTGCCGAGCCTGACCGACAAGGACAGGGCGGATTTGGATTTTGCGCTGGGACTCGGTGTGGATTGGATTGGCTTGAGCTTCGTTCGTTCGTCGGCCGACGTGGTGGATTTGCGCGAGCGGATCCAGGCCGCCGGCAGCCACGCCCGCATCGTCGCCAAAGTGGAGAAGCCCGAGGCTGTCGAAGACCTCGACGGCATTGTCAAGGCCACCGACTCGGTGATGATTGCCCGGGGTGACCTCGGGGTGGAGGTGCCGATGGAGCAGGTCCCGATGATCCAGAAGCGCACCATCGAGTTGTGCCAACGGGAGGGCAAGCCGGTGATTGTGGCCACCCAGATGATGGAGTCCATGGTCGACAACATCGCCCCCACGCGTGCCGAGGTCACCGATGTGGCCAACGCCGTTTTTGACGGAGCCGACGCCGTGATGCTCAGTGGAGAAACCTCTGTGGGAAAGCATCCCATCGAGGTCATCAAGGCCATGCGCGCCATCGTGACCGAGATCGAGAAGGAGCCGCGCATCTACTACACCCACCGCGAGCCCGATCAGGTGTTGCCGGAGCGCCGCATCACGGACGCCATCTGCTACAACGCTTGTGACCTGGCCCAACGCATTGAGGCGGAAGCCATCGTCACGATGACGTTCAGCGGCTACACGGCTTACAAGGTGGCCAGCCAGCGACCGAAGTCGACGATTCACGTCTTCACCGGAAACCGCAACATCCTCGGCCAGCTCGCCCTGTGCTGGGGCGTGGAAACGCACTTCTACGACAAGATGATTTCGACGGACCACACCATTGCGGACGTCAAGTCCATCCTGCGCAAGGAGGGCGCGGTCCAAGACGGTGACCACGTCATCCATGTGGCCAGCATGCCCATCGCCGAGGCAGGCATGTCCAACATGGTGAAAGTCAGCCGCATCTGA
>CBFHWV010000045.1:0-5503 GCA_965659565.1 uncultured Flavobacteriales bacterium | reverse complement strand
CTCGCTGGGGCCGCGGGCAACATCCTCGACAGCGTGTTTTACGGGCAACTGTTCAGCCGCAGTTCGTTCGCCCAACCGGGCGACTGGGCGTGGCGGAGCGAATGGGGCAACTACGCGCCGTGGTTTCGGGGCAATGTGGTGGACATGCTGCACATCACGGTGCAATGGCCGTCTTGGTGGCCGGTCGAAGCGTGGGCCGGGACGGAAATCTTCCCGCCCATCTTCAACATTGCAGACGTGGCCATCACCTGCGGCGTGGCGTGGATCATCGTCAACCAGCGGCGGTGGCTCGGTCAGGGGCCTCCACCCAGTCCCCGTGTGAGCGAATCAGCTCAATGAGGGCGTCCACCGCCTCGTCCTCGGGGATGTTGCGCTGGACCACTTCCTTTTCCTTGTAGAGGGTGATTTTGCCCGGACCCGTTCCGACGTAACCGTAGTCGGCATCGGCCATTTCGCCCGGCCCATTCACGATGCAACCCATGATGCCGATTTTGATCCCTTTGAGGTGATCGGTGACGGCGCGGATCTTGGCCGTGGTGTCCTGGAGGTCGAAGAGGGTGCGCCCACAGGAAGGGCAACTGATGTATTCGGTGCGGCTGATGCGCGTTCGGGTGGCCTGCAGGATGCCAAATGCGGTGCTGTTCAATGCGCGAAGGCCGCCTTCGAGACCGACGTCTCCGGCCAGCCAAATTCCGTCGCTGAAACCATCGAGCAAGAGTCCGCCGAGATCGGCGGCCGCTTTGAGTTGCAGGGCTTCCGCGGCATGACCCCGCAAATCGTGTTGGACGATGACCGGCAGGGTGCACCCCGCGGTGGCCAGCCGGAAAAATGCCGCTCGCAAAGAGCGCAGGGCATTGGGCCGATCCGTAGACAGCGTCAAGACCACAGGAACGCCGTCGAGGTTGGCAAGGTCCGCCGCGCGTTGCGGGGTCAGGTCGTCCGCCGTCAGGGACAAAAGGTTGAGTTGGGGATCCAGCTCGCCGTTCTGCTGGGCAGCATGGAATGCCGCTGCGGACCACAGGGGGTGGTGCCGCTCGAGTTGGCCACGGTGCGCCTTCCAGGTGTCCGCATCCTGGATGGCGGAGAGCCAGCCAGGGAGCGCAAAGTCACAGGTGCGGTCCCCAATGTAGATGAGGTCACAGGCGGCATCGTCCGCGGCCCATTTGTCGAGGTCAGATTGATAGCGGTGCCCGACGCCATACAGACCGGCCGCCGTCAACGGACGGCCCGTCAGGTCATGGCAAACCACGGGGACTTGCGCACCGCCGACCATGCCCACCGGCCTCGTGTCGCGGCGGCGGTAGGCGTAGCGGTCGTGGTTGGACGGCGCGGGCGTGGCCTGGGCCAGTTCGTCCACGGCCGTTCGACCGGCCTCGGCGAGCTCCACCAACAGGCGGGCCACGGGGATTTCCGCCTCCGGGGGCTCGGTGAGCGAGACCCGGACGGTGTCCCCAAGGCCTTCCGCGAGCAGCGTTCCGATGCCCACCGCACTCTTGATCCGGCCATCTTCGCCTTCACCCGCCTCGGTGACGCCGAGGTGGAGCGGGTAGGCCATGCCTTCTTCGCGCATCCGATCGGCGAGCATGCGATAGGCCTGCACCATGACTTGGGGGTTGCTGGCCTTCATCGACAGCACGATGTCGTGGTAGTCCTCGTCGCGGCAGATGCGCAGGAATTCCAATGCGCTTTCCACCATGCCCAGCGGGGTGTCCCCGTAGTGGCTCAGGATTCGGTCGGACAGGGATCCGTGGTTGGTGCCAATGCGCATGGCACGGCCGAGCGACTTGCACTTTTGGACGAGCGGGGTGAAGCGCTCGCGGATGCGGGCCAATTCGTCAGCGTAGGCCTCCTCTGTGTAGTCGTGGACCTCGAATTTCTTCTTGTCGGCGTAATTGCCGGGGTTGACCCGAATCTTCTCGACGTGGTCGGCGGCGATCTCTGCGGCGTTGGGGGTGAAGTGGATGTCGGCGACGAGGGGCACGTCTTGGTGACCGGCCGCGTCGAGTCGGGCGCGGATGTCACCCAGCGCCTCGGCTTCTCGTTTGCTCGGCGCTGTGATGCGGACCATCTGACAACCGGCCTCGATCATCCGCAGGGATTCAGCGACGGTGGCCTCCACATCGAGGGTGTCCGCCGTGGTCATGGATTGCAGAACAATGGGGGCATCGCCACCGATGGTCACGCCGCCGATGTGGACCGGGCGGGTGGGCATCCGTTGGAGCGAGGAGTCTGTCGGTTCCGAAGTCATGGGGTGGGCGGAATGGGGTTCAGAGCGGAGTTGAACGGGCATGGAAAGCGGGGGCATTCCGTGGATGAAGGTAACACCGGTGGGCGCGCCCTGTTCTTTGGTCCCCGTGGGTTGTGAGTTTGTGGCTGGGGGTTGAACCCGCTGCGACCCGAGGGGTTCCTCCATTAGCTTCGGTGTCTTCCATGCTCGGATTCCAATTCCATGAACTTCGCCCGGACCGGGACCAGAAATCGCCTTTCGAGCGGTTGCTCGACATTTTCATGGAGGTGATCACCCACACCAGTGGGGATGTGGACGAAGCGATGGATTGGATGAAGGCCCTCGACGACCAATACGGTCTGACCGAACCGGACTACACGTTGGACGACTTCCTCGAAGACCTGAAGAACAAAGGGTTTTTGCGGGAGGCCACCGGCCCAGAAGGAGGGGGGATTGAATTGGGTTCCCGAGGCGAACAGCACATGCGCCGCCGGGCGTTGGATCAGATTTTCGGAAACCTGCGCAAGGGTGCGCAGGGCCGGCACAAGACCAAGTCACGCGGCCAAGGAGACGAACCCAACGAGGACCGCCGGCCCTACCGTTTTGGCGACAAATTGGACCAAGTCGATTTTGGCGCATCCCTGCGCAATGCTCAAATCCACCACGGACCGGGCACGCGCAGTGGCCGGGGTGGATTCCGCATGACGGAGGACGACCTGGTGGTGGAGGACCGCGAGCATCGGAGCACCACGTCGACCGTGCTGATGATCGACATCAGCCACAGCATGATCCTGTACGGCGAGGACCGGATTACCCCAGCCAAGAAGGTCGCCATGGCGCTGGCCGAATTGGTCATGGTCAAATACCCCAAGGACACGCTGGACATTGTGGTCTTTGGCAACGATGCTTGGGAAGTGTCCATCGCAGACTTGCCCTATTTGCAAGTGGGCCCCTACCACACCAACACGGTGGCGGGACTCGAGCGGGCCATGGACATCCTCCGCCGGCGCAAGACGCCGAATCGGCAGATTTTCATGATCACCGACGGCAAGCCCAGTTGTTTGAAAGAGCCGGACGGGTACTACAAAAACAGCTGGGGCCTCGACCCTTACATCACGGGCAAATGCCACAACCTGGCGCGCCAGTGCCGGAAATTGGGCATCCCCATCACCACCTTCATGATCGCCACGGACCCGGCGCTGCAGGAGTTCGTATCGGACTTCACGGAAGCCAACAACGGCCGGGCCTTTTTCACCGGCCTGAAAGGGCTGGGCGACACCATTTTCGCCGATTTCGAACGCAACCGCCGCGGCCGAGCCCGCTAACGCCACCATGTCACAGTCATCTCCAGACCTCCACACCCTTGGCGCCCTGCGCGCCTCCGGCTACACGCCCCGCACCATTTCCGCGGAAATCCGGGCCAACCTCATGGACCGCATCCAATCCGGGGCGCCGTTGTTTGAAGGCATCGTCGGATATGACGACACGGTGTTGCCCGATGTGCAGCGCGCCCTGCTCGCCGGGCACAGCATGAATTTGCTCGGCCTGCGCGGCCAGGCCAAGACGCGGATTGCGCGCGGCCTGACGGATCTGCTGGACGAATGGGTTCCGGTGTTGACGGGCGCGCCACTTCCCGAGGACCCGATGGCGCCGATCACGGCGCAGGGCCGGGCCATCCTCGAGGCCGGCGGTGACGAGACCCCCATCGAGTGGCTGCACCGCAGCGACCGTTACGTCGAAAAGCTGGCCACCCCAGATGTGAGCGTCGCGGATCTCATCGGTGACATCGACCCCATCAAAGCCGCCAATGAAGGCCTCGACTACAGCGACCCGCGCGCGTTGCATTACGGGTTGATCCCCCGGAGCCACCGCTGCATTTTCGCCATCAACGAATTGCCGGACTTGCAGCCGCGCATTCAGGTGGCGCTGTTCAACATCCTTCAGGAAGGCGACATCCAGATTCGCGGTTTTCAAATGCGGTTGGACCTCGACATTCAGTTTGTCTTCACCGCCAACCCCGAGGACTACACCAACCGAGGGGCCATCATCACACCGCTCAAGGACCGCATTCAAAGCCAAATTCTCACCCACTACCCGGCCTCTTTGGACGACGCCATGTCCATCACGGACCAGGAAGCCACGTGGCAACCGGGGCAGGCCGAACGGGTCGCCATTCCCGCCGTGGTGCGGCGGGTGTTGGAGCGCATCGCTTTCGAAGCCCGGGAAAGCGAGTACATCGACGAGAAGAGCGGCGTTTCAGCGCGCCTGCCCATCAGCGCCTTGGAGCACCTTGTCGCTGCGGGCGAGTTGCGGGCGTTGCGCATTGGGTCCGATCGGACTGCGGTTCGCGTCACCGATTTGCTGGCCGTGGTCCCGGCGGTGAACGGCAAGGTCGAGCTCGTCTATGAGGGTGAGCAGGAGGGCGCCGCAGGGGTGGCGTTGGCGCTGGTCAGCAAGGCCATTCGGCGGGAGTTTCCGACGGTGTTCCCTGACCTCGAATCGGTCAAGCGCGGCAAGGTGGAGGACCCCTACCAGCCCATTGTCGCCTGGTTCAACCGGCACGACCTGTCGGTGCTCCGCGACCAAGAAGACGCGGACTACGCGGCAGCCCTGGAATCCGTCGATGGCTTGCGGGCCGTGGTGGAGAAGTACTGCCCCGGTCTGCCGGAGGCGGAGGTGCTGGCCAACATGGAATTTGTGCTCCACGGCTTGGCGGCTTACAACGAGATCGGTCAATCGGTGGTGGGCAGCGATGTCACCTTCGGAGACCTGATTGGCAACCTGTTTGAACCCGACAGCGACGAGGATTGAGCCACACGGAAGATTCCCGCGAAAAGGCCATCGCCCTGACCACGGTGCGGCACAAGGATGGTATTGCCATCCTTCGGGTCTTCACCCGTGAACACGGCGTGGTCGGGTGCTTGGTTCGCGAGGGCACCAAAGGCGCACGCCGGGCCCGACACCTCCATGCGCCCTTGTCCCTTCTCGGGCTGATTGGATTCAAGTCCATGAAAGGGGGACTCTACAAGTTTGACCGCGCCGAACGCCCGCTGCCGCAGGAGCGGACCCTTCAGGACATGCCGCGCAGTGCGGTCGCCATGTTCCTCGCCGAATGGGTGCTGAAGACGGTGGAGGACGAAGCCCCCCACCCCGCCTTGTTTGACGCCTTGTGGCGCACGGCCGTGGCCTTGGAGACCGGGGCGAGTTGTGCCCGTCTGCACCTCGCCTTTCTGGTGGAAGCGGTGCATGTGCAAGGCTTGAAGCCCGATGCTCCGG
>CBFHWV010000044.1:2312-14358 GCA_965659565.1 uncultured Flavobacteriales bacterium | reverse complement strand
CCCGGTGTCAAGGGCGATACCGCCACCAACACGCTCAAGCCAGCGACCATTGACACCGGCGCTGAGGTTCGGGTTCCGTTGTTCATCAACATCGGAGACCGCGTCAAGGTGGACACCCGCACCGGCGAGTACTCCGAGCGGGTCAAGAAGTAAACCGCATGTCGGCCGAACTCCGGAACCGGAAGCGGCTCGAGCGGCTCCGCCAGCAGGCGGATGCCCTGTTGGACCTCACGCAGGCCATCAACCAGAACGTCACCGATGACGCGCTGTTTGGGCATTACCGCCGCGTCCTCGAGTCCATCGGGGTGGGCAAACTCGCCCTGTTTTGTCGGGACGAGCAGGATGGGGCTTGGGATTGTTCGGTCGAATGGGGATACCCGGCGCGGTTGCCGCGGCTTGATGATGCCGGCGTCGCGCTGGGCGGAAAGGACCATGCCATCGTGGCGGGCGACACCGAGGTGGAATTCGACCTCGCCATTCCGGTGGAACAGGACGGCGATGTCATTGCCTACGTGGTGATGGGCGATCAGGAGGAGGGCAGGGGCATGAGCCCGTCCATCCGGCATGTGCGCTTCATCACCACCTTCACCAACGTCCTGGTGGTGGCCTTGCGCAACCGGGCCATGACGCTCGAGCGCATCCGGACGGCCGGACTGGAGCGGGAGTTGGAATTGGCGGGCGACATGCAGGCCATGTTGCTCCCGCGCGTGCTGCCCGACGACGACCACCGGACATTCGCGGCGCGGTATCGCCCGCACCACCACGTGGGGGGCGACCACTACGATGCCATTCGCCTGCCGGATGGCCGGATGGCCATCGCCATTGCCGATGTCAGCGGAAAGGGCATGCCGGCGGCGTTCCTGATGTCCAACTTCCAAGCCCACTTGCACGCCCATCTCGAGCGCCCAGAACTCGACTTGGAAGTGTTGGTCCACACCCTCAACCAGCGGGTCTTTCGCAGCGCTGGTGGGGAGCGCTTCATCACATTCTTCTTTGCGGTCCACGATGGACAGCAGGGGACGTTGGACTACGTGAATTGCGGCCACAATCCGCCGCTGTTTGTCCCGGAATCCGGGCCCGGCATGTTCCTGGCCGAGGGCTGTCCGGGCTTGGGCATGCTCGATGAATTGCCCGCTGTGGGCGTGGGGTCATTGGAAGCGGCTGCGGGGTCCACCCTCGTCTGCTTCACCGATGGCTTGGTTGAACAAGAGAATGCCGAAGGCCATGCCTTTGGCGAGCACCGGCTTCAGCAGCTGGTGGAACGCGAACGTCAGTCCGGCCCAGAAGCGCTCAACACGGCCATCATTGTGGCGTGGGAGCAACACCGCGGGACGGCGGATCCGGCAGACGATACGGCCCTGTTGACGGCCCGTTTTTCTTGAGGTCCAAGATGACCAGGATGGCCAGGAAGCCCCAGAATGGGGCACTGGCCTTGTCGGTATCGAGGTAGTTGTTCAGGACCCCGTGGATGAAATAGGTCAACAGACCGAGGTAAATGGACAGGGCCCACCAGGACAGCCAAACCTCCTTTTGGCGCAAGGCGCGGTACACCCGGAACCCGACGACCGACGCCCACCACAAGAGGGCGAGGACGATGACGGTGCCTGGCACGCCCTGTTCTGCCAACGGACCGAGGTACTCGCTGTGGGCATTCCCACGATCGGCATTGTTGGTCGAAATGATGGTCCGGTGTTCGGAGCGCTGAAAGGGCGCATACACGAATTGGTAAGTGCCAGGTCCCCAACCTACTACCGGACGCTCCTGCCACAACGCCAGAGCACAGCTCCAACGGTTGATGCGCTCCAGATTGGAGGCGTCGCTGGACACATTGGAAATGGATTCGACGTGCTCGGTCAGGTCGTCTGAGGAGTCTTGGTCATTGCGCTCCAGCGAAATGAGGAGTTGGTCCCAGACCAAGAAGAGCCCAAGGAGACCTGCGATGCCGACCCCCACCAAGGTGCGCAAGCGGACCCCGAGCATCATCAGTGCGCCCACAGCCGCGGCCGCCGCCAACGAGACCCACGCGGCACGCGTGAAGGACAGGATGAGGCCCAGGGTCAGCACGCCAAAGGCGACGGTCAGCCCGAGCTTTCCCAATCCGGTGCGGCCCGGTTTGAGCAGCAGGGCCAAGGCTGGAAACCAAAACATGGCCAAGACCGCTCCATAACTGGTGTGGTCCTTGAAAAATGGGTCCATGACCCAATGCCCGGCCTGCTTTTCGAACCCATACCCGGCATGGCGCACGACGGTGTAGGCGATGACCGCCAGCAGTGGGATGAGGTAGAGGAGGACGAACCGTTCCTGTTTCCGGTCATCTGCGAGCAAGGGGGCGAGCAGAAAAAAGAACCCGACGACAAACCATCCTCGGGCGATGAGAAACTTCAGGGAAACCAGGGGGTCCGTGGAGGTCAACGTGGTGATGGCCAGCCAGACGAACATCACTTGAATGCAGCGCGTGATTGGATGCGATTCCAAGCCCGCATTCAACCTGACCCCGCGCAGGCGGTCCAAGAGGAAGAGCAGCAGCAGGCCAAACAGCAGCGGCTCGGTGGGCAGATAAAGCCCCACCCCGCCGATCTCCAGCTGTTCGAGGTTCAGGCTGAGGGGCACGGTGGCGATGAGGCCGAGCAGCAGCCAGTCCCGCCGTGACAGCGCCAATGCCACGACGCCCACCACCAACGGCAAGGCGGCCAGTGGGTAGGCCTGCACGGCGATCGCGGCGCCGAGCAGCAGCGCATAGCCGACGGACACCGCGATGGTGGCGCGGTGGTCAGACCAAAAGGGGTGGAGGCCGGAGCCAGTCGGCATCAGCGGACGGCGTCGCGGAACAACAAGAACACCAGCGCGCCAAGGGCCACGGAAATGGCGCCCATGACGGTGATCAGCCAGCGAACCGGCCGGGCTTTTTTGTCGGCCACGGCGGCCCGGTCCACCACGAACGCCGCGGGAATCTGGGATTCCGCATCGAGTTTGTTGAGGTCGAAGCGCTTCTTGAGGACGGCTTCCTGTTCAAACGCATCCTCAAGTTTGGTGGTCAGTTGGTTGAATTCGGCCGCATAGGGGGCCAGCTTCTCCATCTTGCTGAGGATGTTGGCGGCGCGGCCGGGCTGGCCTTCTGCCAGGGCCGTGGCGTATTGCTCATTGAGGCCTTCGATTTGGACCGGGTAGTCATAGACCCCCTCGCGGCGGAGTTCTGCGAGGCGGGCTTCCATGCGCTCGATGCCGCGTTGGTGCTGTTCCAAACTTTGCTTGGCGTAGCGGAAGGCTTCCATGGCGCGGTCATTGCGGAGCTGGTTGGAAACGGAGTCCGTGAGGTTGGCGATGTCGTTGGCCATGTCCCGGGCCATGGTGGGCGCCTTGTCAAAGACGTCGATTCGGATGGAGCCATAGCGGGTCAGTGACGCATCCACTTTGCCTGCGTAGACCTTGGCCATGGCGGCATTGGCACCGGCTTCTCCCTTTTGGATGTCGTAGTGCGACCAGAGGTCGTATTTCTCGATGATGCGACGGCGAACGCGGTCGGAATTCAAAATCTGAAGCAGCCGCTCGGCATCCTCCGTTTCTCCATAGGCCAGGATGTCCTCGCGCTTCTCCGCTTCATAGAACTGGGCGCCGATGGACTGCTGAGGCAGGGCGAAGAGCACCACCGAGGATTGGAATTCGGGCTCGATGAGGAACGTCGCGGCCGCACTGATCACAGCGCCGATGAAGCCGGCGATCACAAGGGGGAAGCGCCATGCCCAAATGCGGCGCAACAGGGCTTCGTCTTGGGCGGAGGAGGGGGCGTTGGAATCGGTCATGGTCAGAGAGCGGTGCCGGGGTCGGATGACGGCTGCAAGATGCACCGGGACGCGGGCCAAACGTCCGCAGTGCGCCCTGCAGTATGCGCGTTCTTTCCACCATGGCACGGTGAAGTGTACTTTCGCCCGCCATGGCCGTCATCGCCATCAACACCCGATTGGTCATCCCCGGACGCCTTGATGGCATCGGCTGGTTCACGCTGGAGACGGTGCAGCGCATGGTTTCGGACCATCCCGAGCACGAGTTCCACCTGTTTTTTGACCGGAACCCGCCCACAGCCCTGTTCCCTGGAAACAACGTCCATTGCCATTGGGTCTGGCCTCCAGCACGCCGCCCCTTTCTTGTGGACTGGTGGATGCAGCGCAGCATTCCCCGCAAATTGCGCAGCATCGGGGCGGACCTTTTTCTCTCTCCAGATGGTTTTCTGAGTTCAAGAACCCGTGTGCCGCAGGTAGCGGTTCAGCACGATTTGAACTTCGAGCATCACCCGGAGTGGCTCCCGGAATCGGTGGCACGGCATTACCGCAAGCGCTTTCCTCGGGCGGCCAAAACGGCGGTGCGCTTGGCGACGGTCAGCGCGTTCAGCGCGCAGGACATCTCGGAGCGGTATGGGATTCCGCGCGAGCGAATTGATGTGGTCTACAATGGTGCGGGAGCGGCCTATCACCAGCCGTTGGGGCTCCGGCCGGAGCAAGAGGCCATGGCCTTGCGTCAGAAGTTCACCGGCGGGGCACCCTACTTCGTCTTCGTGGGCACGCAACATCCCCGAAAAAATGTCGACGGCCTATTGGAGGCGTTTTCGACCTATCGCCAGCAAGGCGGACAATGGCACCTGATCTTGGTGGGCACGCCGATCTGGAAGCGCCGGGGCTTCGACGCCCGGGATGCCATGGACGCCGTCCCCGAGGAGGTTCAAAGTGCGGTCCACCGCACAGGTTGGATGCCCCAAGACGAGTTGGCGTCGGTCCTGGCCGCCGCAGGAGCCATGGTCTTCATTCCGTGGTTTGAAGGGTTTGGAATCCCGCTTTTGGAAGCATTTGCAGCAGGCACACCGACCATTCACAGCAACCGGACTTCTCTGCCCGAAGTGGCGGCTGGAGCGGGGTTGGAAGTGGACCCGGCCCACCTCGAAGATGTGGTGGCTGCGCTGCACCGAATGGAGCAGGAGCCGCTGCTTCGCGAGGCGCTCATCGAGCGGGGCCGAGAACGGGCGGAAGCCTTCAGTTGGGACCGCACGGCCCGCTTGCTGTGGCAATGCCTCGTGAAGGCGGGCCAAGACGTCGGGCTCGACCTCGGGGCTGGCGGGCAAACAGGCACGCCGTCGTGAGCCGCGCTACGGGTCTGGCCCTGTTTCGCGAGAAAGGGCGCAAGGAAGCCGGCGTGGATGAGGCAGGTCGGGGGTGTTTGGCTGGGCCGGTGACCGCTGCTGCTGTGATCCCCGGGAAGCGCGGCAAGGAATGGCTCAAGTGGGGTCTGGACGACAGCAAGAAGTTGGGGGCGGAGGCCCGGTCCTCGCTGCGACAGCGGATTGAATCGGAGGCAGAGGCCTGGTCCGTGGGGTGGGCCACCGTCGAAGAGATTGAGCGGTTGAACATCCTCCAAGCCACGTATCTCGCCATGCACCGCGCTTTGGACGGCCTTGGGGTTTGCCCAGAGCACCTTCTCATCGATGGGAATCGGTTCAAGCCCCATTCCATTCCGCACACCTGCGAAATCAAAGGAGATGGGCGGTATTTGTCCATTGCCGCGGCCAGCATCCTGGCCAAGACCCACCGGGATGAAAGGATGGCGTCACTGGCAGCACAGCACCCTCAGTATGGGTGGGACTGCAACAAGGGGTATCCGACCCCTGCGCACAAGCTGGCCCTTGTTCAACACGGCCCAACCGACCACCATCGCACGACATTTCGCGGCGTTCAGGGCGCCTTGTTCGATTGATTCCGTGTGGTTTATCTCTCTTCGGGAGTCGGGAATTGGCTTCCATCTATGGTCTATCGCCTTTTGTGTTACGAATGGGTTAGTTCCTCGTGAACCAAGGCCAATGAGGCCAAAGAGTTCCGAGATTTGCGAACGAAAACCTCAGAACCTCCCTCATGCGTTGCTTCTTTTTGGCTTTGGCCACCCTCTTCACTTTCACCGCGTCCGCACAGACCGCATACCTGTCGATGTTGGCAGACCCGACCGACAACTCCGGCGCCCGGTTTGTCAAGATTTCCAACAGCTCCGGCGCTGACCTCGACCTCACAGGTTGGACCCTTCTGCGCTGGACCAACGGCAATGCTGAGCCTCAATCCTCAGGCGTTGACCTCGGCGTTTATGGCACGCTGTACGACACAGGCTGCATTTATGTCGCTGCCAATGGAGACGCCTTCACCGCCGCATACGGATTCGCTCCGGACATCGTGGCGGGCACGGGCGGCAGCGCGGACAGCAATGGCGACGACCAAGTTGCCCTGTACAATGCGGCTGGCGTCATCGTCGATTTCTTCGGTGTGATCGGAGAAGACGGAACGGACACCTGTCACGAATTCGAGGACGGTTATGCCCTCCGCAACACCACCGCTCCCGACGGAGAATTTTGGAACGGGGACAATTGGACCGTCTACAGTGATGCCTCCGGTGCCACAGGGTGCTTTGACCACAATGCTGGGCAGGAGCAGACCGCCGCTGACATTGCCCTGCTGGTCTCTCAATGTGTGCTCGACGGTATTGAAATCGGGGGGTGTACGGATGAAACCGCCACCAACTACAACGCCAACGCCACGTTTGACGACGGCAGCTGCACCTACCCCTCTGAGGTGACCATCAGCGCCATTCAGCAAGACATGGGCGCGGAAGACAATGGCACGTTCAACGGACAAACCGTGCTCGTTCGCGGGGTGGTGACGGGCGTGTATGGCAGCAACACCTCCATTCAAGACGGTGAAGGTGCCTGGAGCGGCATGTTCGTGTACGTCGGAGGTGGCCTGCTCGACGACACCACGGCCGTGGCCATGGGAGACAGCGTCCTCGTGCAGGGCACGGTCGGCAGCTTCAACGGAGGCACCCAGCTGACTGGGGCTTCAGCCACGATTCTCAACAGTGGCAATGCCCTCCCGGCTCCCCTCGTGCTGTCCACCGCCGACGCCAACCTCGAGGAGTACGAAGGCGTCCTCTGCCAAGTGACGGGCGCCATCACGGGCGAGATCAACAACTTCGGTGAGTTCACCATCGACGACGGTTCCGGCAACCACACGGTGGATGACCTCGGTTACGATGGCTACACCGAACAAGGGGCCATCCTCGGCGATTCCTACCGGGTCACCGGTGCCATCAACGGCGGCTTCGGCAACAGCATCGAGCCCCGCGACGCGAACGACTTCCAGAAGTTGGGGTGCACCAACCCCGCTGCCAACAACTACGACAGCGCGGCCATCATCGACGACAACAGCTGCGAGGTGGTCGACGGCGCCATCTCCATTGCGACCATCCAACAAGGCCAAACGCTCGAGCCCCCGGTCTTCACCGACTCCTTGGTGACCGTCAGCGGCATCGTGACCGGCGTTTATGGCAGCCTGTTCAGCGTTCAGGAAGGCACGGGCGCGTACAGTGGCCTGTTCGGCTTCAACCCTGAAGTCGCCGTCACCGTGGGTGATTTCGTGGCCTTGACCGGTGTCATCGACGAGTTTTTCGACCTGACCCAGATTGTGGGTGTGGATGGCAATCCCATTGTCACCACCATTGTGAGCCAAGGCAATGACTTGCCCGCCGCCGAGGTGCTCGGTACGGCTGCTGCGGACATGGAAGAGTGGGAAGGCGTTTTGGTCCAGTCCACAGGTACGGTCTCTTCCCCCGATCTCGGCAACGGCGAGTGGGGCATCGACGATGGCTCCGGTGAATTGCGTGTCGACGACCGCGGTTGGGACCACCAGGCCACCGGCGAAGTGGTCATCAACGCCCAGTTCCAAGTGACTGCGCCGCTGCACTACAGCTTCGGCAACTTCAAGCTCATCCCGCGCAGTGAAGACGACGTGCTCCTGTATGGCTGCACCTTGCCCAATGCCGACAACTATGTGGCCGGCGCCGACATCGACGACGGATCCTGCACCGGCAGCGAGCCGTGCGACTTGTTCTTCAGTGAGTATGCCGAAGGGTCCTCCAACAACAAGTACCTCGAGATCTACAACCCGACTTCGGCCTCAGTGAGTTTGGCCCTCTATGGATTGGCCAGCCAGTCCAACGGAGCCAACAATGCTGACCCGGCCGCTGAAGAGTGGGATTTCTGGAACGACATTTTTGCCACGGATGCCGCCATTGGTGCTGGAGAGACGTACCTCATCGTGCATCCCAGCGCCAACGCTGCTTTGCTCGACAGTGCCGATGCCACCTGGACCTTCCTGTCCAACGGGGATGATGCATGGGGCTTGATGTACAGTGCCAGTGCTTCCTTCGGCAATGGCGGGGATTGGGACCTCATCGACGCCATCGGTGAGCCATACGGTCTCGATCCCGGTTCAGGCTGGGATGTGGCCGGGGTCACCAACGGCACGCAGGACCACACGCTGCGTCGGAAGTCCGCCGTTTCCTTTGGAAATGGTGGCGACTGGGCGGCGTCCGCAGGGACCACCGCCGAGGACAGCGAGTGGATTGTGCTCGACAATGACTACGCCCTGAACAATGGCTTGGAAGGCTACAACAGCCACGACTTCACGGGCTTGTGCGCCACGACCACCGAGGGTTGTACGGACCCCTTCGCCATCAACTACGATGAGAATGCCACGGTGGACGACGGAAGCTGCCTCTTCATCCCGAGCGTCACGATCCAGGAGATCAACCAAGACCAGACCACCGGCATCGTGACCACGACCGGCATCGTCACAGGCGTGTACCTCACGGATGACGGGTCCTTTGGAGGCCAGGCCGCCTTCACCATGCAAAACGGCACCGGCGCCTTCTCCGGATACTGGGTCCGCGGTGCGGATGCCACGCCGGAATCCATCGCCAACGTTCAGGTGGGGGATGAGGTGGAAATCACCGGCACACCTGACAGCTGGTTTGGCAACGACTTCTTCAACAACCCGACGATCACCATCCTGTCTTCCGGCAACCCGCTCCCGGCAGCGGAGGTGCTCGCTTCAGGCGATGTGAACCTCGAGGAATGGGAGGCGGTCCTCGTGTCCGTGACCGCCGAATGTGACAACCCTGACCTTGGGTTTGCCGAGTGGTCCATCAACGATGGCAGCGGAGGCGCCCGTGTCAATGACCGTGCCTATGACGCCTTTGGCGCAGGTGTGGTCGAGGCCGGCCGCACCTACCGCGTGACCGCCCCGACGGGCTACGCTTACGGCAACTGGAAAATCGAGCCGCGGGACAGCACCGACGTGGTGCGCCTCGGATGCACCGACCCGACCTTCCCGAACTACTGGTCCCTGGCCACCGAGGACGACGGGTCCTGCGCCAACGTCCCCGGTTGCACCGACCCAGCCGCTGACAACTACAACCCGGATGCCACCACCGACGATGGCAGCTGTGTCATCACCGGTTGCGACGATCCGACGGCGTTGAACTTCGATGCCAACGTGACCGTGGCGGACAACACCACGTGCTACTACACCTTGCCCAACATCATTGTGAACGAGATCCACTACAACCCCTGCGACAACCAGGGTGGCGACTTCGATTGGGAGTTCGTGGAATTCTACAACGCCGGAGAGGAAGCGGACATCAGTGGCTACGAAGTGTGGTTTGCCTTCTCCGATCCGACCGCCATTTCCTTGGCGATGACCTTCCCGGAGGGCGCCGTGATTCCTGCCGACAGCTACTTCCTTGTGGTTCCTGGGTTGGTGGCGCAGTCCAACTACGAAGCGATGGGCATCACGACCTTCTTGATGGACAACGGAAACTGGGGCAACAGCGCTGGAACGGCGCAGCTTCAGGATGCCTATGGCAACATCGTGGATGCAGTGAGCTATGACGACGGATCTCCATGGCCTTCACAGGAGATCAGCATCCTTGGAAATGTGCTGGCCGCCAGCCCCGATGGAGGTTGTGCCTCCCTGGAGCTCATCCTGCCGACGCTCAACAACGACGACCCCGACAACTGGCAGGGCAGCTGGGTGGACAACGGCACCCCGGGTGCGGCCAACAGCTCCGCCTTCGGATGTACGGATGGCGCGGCCTGCAACTACTCCGCCATCGCCCTGTTCGACGACGAGAGCTGCACCTACGACTGCTATGGATGCACCTATCCGGAGGCCAACAACTATGACGAAACAGCCACGGTGGACGACGGCACCTGCGAGGTGACGGCCGAGAACAACTGCCCGACGGACCTCAACGACGACGGACAGACCACCACCTCTGACCTGCTGATTTTCTTGGGTGCGTTTGGCACCGATTGCGAGTAATTCAGCACAGAAAACCCATTGGAGAAGGGGCTGCCGGTTTCGGTGGCCCCTTCTGGTTTTGTGGCCCCGAAGAAATCGGCGACCTTGGTCGCGACCATGATGTCCGCGATGCAGGCTTTCTCTTTGATTGGCGCCCTGGCGCTGTTCATCTATGGCATGGTGGTCATGAGCGAGGCCATCCAACGGCTCACAGGAAGCCGATTGCGCCGTGCCGTGGCAGCCGTGACCCGAAATCCCAGTCGGGCATATTTCTCCGGGTTGGGATTGACGGCCCTGATTCAATCGAGCAGTGTGACGTCGGTGATGTGCGTGAGCCTGACGCAAGTGGGCCTCCTGCGCCTGTCTGAGGCGTATTTCGTCTTGCTGGGGGCCAACCTTGGAACAACGGTCACCGGCTGGCTGGTCGCGCTGACGGTGGACAAGCCATCCATTGGCGGATTGGCGCTCCCCATGCTGGCCGCGGCCCTGCCGTTCCTCTTCGCGCGGCGCCGAAGGTTCAAGTCCTTGGCCGAAGCCGTCATTGGATTTTGCCTGATGTTCATCGGCTTGGGCTTGCTTCGGGAGGGGATTCCCCCCATCACGGAGGCCGGGCTGGCGGGGTTCCTCAGTGAATTCGATGACGGGCGCATGATGGGGGCCTTGGGCATCGTCGCCATCGGCATCTTGGGCACGGTTGCATTCCAGAGTTCGTCGGCCATGCTCGCACTGGTGTTCACGCTGGCCGCCGGTGGTGTGGTGACCGAATGGGTCGGGGCAGCCGTGGTGCTGGGCGCCAACATCGGCACGACCTCCACGGTGATTCTGGCCTCTGTGGTGGCGGGTCGGGAGGCGCGTCGGGCGGCATTGAGCCACACCCTTGTCAACCTGCTGGGGGTTTTGCTGGTTCTGCCGGTTTTGCATCTCGTGCTCGATGCCATCCATTGGTTTTTCGATCCCGTCACCGAGGGAGGGCTGGCCGTGGCCTTGGTCCTGGCCACGTTGCACACGGGCTTCAACGGGTTCCTCGGTCTGCTGTTTGGCTTCGTGCCCAAGCCCATTCTCTGGTGTGTCCGCAACATTTTGCCTGGCGAATCCTTGAAGGGATATCAGGCGCCCATGGTCACCGCGAGTGGCATGGATGTGCCAGAATTGCAAGTGCTTGAAGCGCAAAGGGAGGCAGAACGGCACCACGAGGTGGCCCTCAAGATGCTGCGCGAGTTGCGCGACATGCTCGGAGAGCTGAATGCGGACAAGCGCGAAGCCATTGCAGACCGCATCAAGGAGTACCGCAACCTCGGCGCCCGCTATGAGGCGGAATTGAAGTCCTTCCTGGAGCGTCTCGCCCGGAACAAGCTGTCCGGGGCGACTTACCGACAGGTCCAATTCCTATTGGAGTGGACGACCGACATGGCGCACGTGGTCGAGTTGGCCTACAGGTTCCGACAACTGCAGATGGAGCGGGAGGAGGGCGAAGTCTATTTTGTCCCCAAGCAGCGAAAGCGGCTGTTGCAGATGCTCGACGGCCTCATCGACGCCATGTCGGAGCTGGGGAAGTTGAATGGGTCCGGACCCGACGTCCTTCAATCCGCCGACCTGTTTCTGGGCCGGCTCGAATCGAGTTTGATTGAAGTGGATGGCATTCGTGAACAGATGCGGTCCAAGCACAGGGAAGACATTCGGAAGGGCCGCTTCACTGTGGAGAGCGGCATGGCATTCAGCGAAATGGGGGACCTTCTCGAAGAAGTGGGCCTTCGCATCGGACTGTTGTCCACCAAATTCAACGAGACGGTCAGGGCTTGAGCACCGTTGCGGTGCGCAGGGTGTCGCTCGATTGCAGATCGCGGTCGACAATGTGGACCGCAAACCGGAGGCTGTCCCAT
>CBFHWV010000044.1:1530-2213 GCA_965659565.1 uncultured Flavobacteriales bacterium | reverse complement strand
ACCGTTGCGGTGCGCAGGGTGTCGCTCGATTGCAGATCGCGGTCGACAATGTGGACCGCAAACCGGAGGCTGTCCCACTCGGACGTGAGGAAGTAACGCGGCGCGAGCTCGACGGTGATGGTGCCCCGCAGCGCTTTGTTCTGGCCGGAAGGTTGAATGCGGGGTGCCCGGTAGTAAAACGGCACTTGTCCCAAGTCCGGATCCAGTGGAATGGGCGTCCAGACGCCATCCCGCAGTTCCTCGTATTCGCAGAAAATGTTGTGGTGGAATGGGCACACGGGACAAAAGGCATCCACCGTGTCCGCAGGTGACAAACCAAAGTTTCCGTCGCCGTCCTCGAAGCCCAGTACCAGCATGCCGATGTCCCCTTCCGTGGTGAGGTCTATGGAGGTCAAATGGGGCTCAGGCGGCAAAGACACCGGCGGCTCACATCCGAGGAGCAGCACCACAGCCAGCATCCCCAAACCGCCTCCGAAAATTCCCCGAACCCCTGTTGTCATGCCGGCAAATTAAGCCGCAATTTGGGCGCCATGTCGGAGGCAGGATTTGTTGGCGGACAACGGGGCGATTCAGCCATGGTCTCCCAGGCGGCGGAGTTGTACCAGCGCATCCACAATGCCATCTCGGACTGGCCCGATGGTGCGGGAGATGCTGCTTTTGCGCCACTGGCCCTGGAGGTCTTC
>CBFHWV010000044.1:0-1481 GCA_965659565.1 uncultured Flavobacteriales bacterium | reverse complement strand
TGGGCTGGCAGGCAGAAGACATTCACAGCTTGGAGGACTGGCACCGCATCCCCGCCTTGCCCGTGGAAGCCTTCAAATGGAAGACGGTCCGAACCCACGGGGTGACCGATGCCGGTCCGATGTCGGTGTTCCGGACGAGTGGCACCACCGGCCAAGTGCAAGGCGAACACCATGTCCACACCACGGCATTGTATCGACATGCGACCACCCAGGGGTTTCGGGCCGTGTTCGGCGATCCCGGGCCGGGAGGGTGCGAGTTGCTGGCCTTGCTCCCCGGCTATCTCGAACGCCCGGACAGCAGTCTGGTGCACATGGTCCGCTCCCTCCGGGCAGAGGGCTGGAAAGATCCGGCATCGACCGTGGAGAGCGGGTTCTTCCTCGACGATGTGACCGGCCTGTTTGCGGCTGTGGACCGGGCCCTTGAGGCAGGGCGGCGCCCTGTGATCATCGGGGTGACCTGGGCCATGGTGGACGCGGCCGAGGCGTGGCGTCGGGCTGGACGTCCCCCGATGGAAGAGTCGACCATCCTCATCGAAACAGGGGGGATGAAGGGCCGCCGAAAGGAGTGGGTTCGCGACGAGGTCCACGCCCATTTGATGGCCCACTTTGGCGCCGAGGCCTTGGGGGGCGAATACGGGATGACCGAGCTGCTGAGCCAAGCGTGGTCGCGTGAGGGCGGTCACTATCGCACGCCGCCGTGGATGCGCGTGCGGCTGCGCCGGACCGACGATCCATTGACCCCGCTGACCAGCGGCGCCACCGGGGGGTTGGATGTGGTGGACCTCGCCAATCTGGGCAGTTGTTGCTTTCTCGCAACCCAGGATTTGGCCAGGCCTCGGGGCGCCGACACCGCCCGTGATTTCGAGGTCCTCGGCCGGTTTGACCATGCCGAGGTCAGGGGGTGCAATTTGATGGTTGAATGACGTTTGGATTCTTTGGCAGGCCCCTCGCCTCAGCGTAGTTTCGCGGTCGATGGAATCCGCCATTGCCTTGCTCGGTTTTGCGCTCGCGGCCTACTCTGTGGTGGGCAACGACAGCATCCAAACGCTGGGGACATTCCTCACCTCCAATGAGGACAAACCTTGGTGGGTGTTGTGGCTGTTTGCTGGCGGCATCATGGCCGTCGTGGTAACGATGGGCTACCTCGGCTTGGGCGAATACCTCGGCGGAAAAGGCGGCGACTTGACCTTCGGCAAATACGCGGGGTTGTTCCAGGACCCTGACAAGCCCATTACATTCCCGACCATCACCATTTGGTACGTCTTGCCACCGCTGGCCCTGTTGGCCATCACGCGGCTGGGCATTCCGGTGAGCACCACCTTCTTGGTCCTGACCTTCTTTGCCCCCAAAGCCTTGCCCAAAATGCTCGTGAAGAGCTTGGGAGGCTATGGCGTGGCTTTCCTGTTTGCCATCGTCGCCTTTGTGGCACTGAGCCGGTTGACGGAGCGGTACTTCCTCCAGAACCCGATGGAGAAGGACAA
>CBFHWV010000043.1:6366-14673 GCA_965659565.1 uncultured Flavobacteriales bacterium | reverse complement strand
CGACCGCCACCGTGATGGACTTGTTGCCAATGCGGGTGACCTCGCCGTAGAGCTTGATGAGGTTGTTTTCCTTGACCGGCGACTTGAACAGCACCTCCTCGACCTTCAGCGTCACCATGTTGGGGCAGTGGCAGACCTCGTTGACGAACGCGACCGCCACTTCGTCGATCCAGCCGAGCATGGTTCCACCGAAGAGGTTGTTGTGGACGCCGAGGTCGTGCTTCTTGCACACTTTGGTACCGAGCAATTGCATGCCACAAAGGTCCATCTTTGTGACCCGATTCACTGCATCATGTCCGTCCGACACTTCTCCCCCCTCTTTTCCGCGCTGACCGCACTTCTCCTGCCCTGTCTCGGCGCCACCGCCCAGACCGGCGTCGCCATCGACCACGATTTCAGCGACTGGAACCCGGCCGCTGACGTGGCCGCAGCCGATACGGTCGGACCGCTGGAAGCCGCCGCATTTGCGAGCGATGCAGAAAACCTGTACTTCCACCTCGTCTACGACCGGCTCATCGCCCTCGACGAGTCGTGGGAGCCACACGGCACCCGACTGGGAGTCGATGTCGATGGCAACGCGTCCACAGGCCAAATCGTGGGCGACTTCCAAGGGGCCGATGTCGTGGTGCACCTGCAGGACCGCTATGTCAGCCAGAGCGAGGCCGGGGGCGCAACGTCGCAGCACACCCTCAACGACCGCCGCGTCCGCATGGCCCCCACCTACGGCGGGCCGGAACACGAAGTGGCGCTGGGCCGGGCCTACAACGGCGTGCCGGCGAGCGGCACGGTCCGTTGGACGGTGAGGTGCGGATCCGGTCAGCAGATCAGCGGTGAAATGGCCCTCGACAACGCGCCCGCCATGCCCATGGCCACCCCGCTCGAGCGCGCCGAGGGCACCGAGGTCCGGGTGGCCTTTTGGAACATGAACCGCCGCCTCGACGACGCCAGCGCCACCGCCGCCATGGGCCGCATCCTGGGCGCCATTCAGCCCGACGTCATCGGCATGAGCGAGGTCGAAGACTTTTCGGAAGCCCATGTCGAAGCCCTGCTCAACGAATGGATGCCCCACGAGGACGGGTGGCACGTCGCCAAGGACGACTGGGACCTGATGGTCTGCAGCCGCTGGCCAATTTCCGCGGAATACCCCGACATCTACCGCCAATTCCCTGTGGTCCTCGACGCGCCGTGGGAAGGCGACTTGATGGTCACGGCCAGCCACTTGAAGTGCTGCAACGGGGCTGCCCAACGGCGCACAGAGGCCGACGAGTACATGGCGTTTCTGCGCGACGCGATGACGGCTGGCGGCCAACTGGACCTTGCGGCGAACACCCCGGTGGTCTATGGCGGCGACCTCAACATGGTCGGCCCAGGTTGGGCCATGCAGACCCTCCTGACGGGCGACATCCACGACAATGACGACCACGGTCCCGACTTCGCCCCGGATTGGGACGGCACCCAACTGCAGGAGTTGACCTGCCTTCAATCGGACCGGGCCATGGACTACACCTGGCGCAACGACAACAGCGAATGGGGCGCGGGCAAACTCGACTACATCCTCGTTCAAGATGGCGTGGTCGAGGTCCTGCGTGACTTCTCGTTGGAAACGTCATCCATGACCGCCGAGCGCCGCGCCCAGTATGGCCTGGAGCCCGCAGACGACTTGCAAGCCAGCGACCACTACATCGTGGTGGCCGACCTCAAAAAGCGGGATCGCCGGCCAGGCACCAAGCCTGCCCAGCTCTAGAAGGTGCACTGAGTCGCTTGAAGGTCAGCGGCGGTCTCCCACCTGAAAGACGCGGTTCAGGTTGAACCCGAAATAGAGCTCGCCGTTCTGCCATCGGTCGTAGGTCTCCGTGAGGAAGGCCCGCTCGAACATCCCGCGGCTGTTGGTGATGTGCAGCTGGAACACGTGCCCGCCCGTCTCGATGTCCACCCCCAGGCTGAGGGAGTTGTGGAACTCATCGCGGATGGGGCGCGGAAGGAAATAATGGTACTCCGCGTTGATGGTCGTGCGGTTGCTGATCTTGTAGCGAAAACCGCCGCCGAGCGTGACGACATCGTGGGCCCGGTCCGGCACGTCGACCAGGTTCCGGTGCACGAACGACGGCACCAGCAAGACACTCAGGTCGTCGTCGAACTTGCGGGTGACGATCAATTGGTGCGCGTAGCTCAAGCGGCTGGAGAAGTAATTCTCCCGCTCTGGATCAGCCCAGCGGAGCCCATTGGCCATCAACACCGAATACGACGTGATGCCGAAGGGCGCCCCCCCTTCCATTTGTTCCACCAACCGCGCCTTGATGCCCGTCTCGTAGGTCTTTTCAAAGGTGGATCGCCCGACTGACAGCATCACCCGGTCGTGGATGCCATACTCAAAGGCCATCCGCATGGAAGCATTGTCCAGGCCCCACAAGGCATAGGCGCCATCGCTGATGCGCCCGAAGCGGTGGGCAATCACGAAGTTCATCTCGCCCTTGCCCGGCGTCTCGCAGGTGTGAACATTGATGAGACGCTGGGACTTGAACACCGCCGTGACCGGCCGCGACTCCTCCTCGACCTCATCGAAGAAGTCCATCATGTCGTCCTGCGCCATGCCTGCCATGGCCGTGCACAGGGCGCAGCACAGCGCCAGGACCTGCGGAAAGCGCCACTTCATCGGGCGACGAGGGTGGCCTTGATGTCCACGGCGATGACCTCGGCAATGTTGTCACGCACAACCGCCGGAATCGGAATCTCGTGGTCCTCCGTGCGCACATCGAAGCGGCAGATCAGCATGACCTCGTCGCCCTTGCGTTCCAACGTGCCATTGAACGGGCGGTCCACCGACACGCCGTGCACCTCGAAGCTGCCATCCACCATCACCTCCACGGCCCCACTCTCCGGCAAGCCGCCGAAGTCGCGGAGGGTACCGGCAAACTTGGCCTTGGGGTAGGTTCCGCTCTCCATGTAGTTCTCATTGAAATGCTCCTCCATCAGCGCCTTTTCGAAATGGAAACTGAGAATGGGCACCTGCACCGCCACACGGCCCGTTTCAAGATCGAGAATCACACTCGCCTCCTTGCTTGTGGCCTCGATGTCCTCCACGGGAGTTTCAGACAGGAAATGCACCTCGCCAGCGCGGGTGACCCACTGCTGGGCTTGGGCGTTCAACGACAGCAATGCGCCGAGCATGAGAGAGAAAAGGGGCTTGTTCATGGGGTCAATTGTTGGGGGATCCTGCGTCAATCCAAGTGGCGAAATCTTCGATCAGACAGGTGTCGAGTTTGCGGTTGGGGGGCATGGAAAGCGGGTCTGCAGTGGGCAGCACCATGCGCTGGAGCATGGCGGGGGCCACGGCCGATACATTGTCGTAGGATTCGAAACTCAGGCCCGCGGAAGGAGCCGGGCCACCATGACACTCCGTGCAGTTGGCCTGGACCAACGGCTCGATGTCTGCCGCAAATTGTCCCGGTGCAGGATCGCAGCCTTCGGGGCCGTAGAGCGTTTCCTCCACGTCGTAGTAACACCCGCCCCATCCGAGGGACAGGACCAACAAGACAATCGGGAGGACGTGGCGATGGTCCATCAATTCTCGGGCATTCCTTGGGCAATCCAGCCCTCAATCGCTGCAATCTGACAGGAATCGAGGCCCGGACCGCTGGGTGGCATGGGCGAATAACCATCCAACTGCTGCACGTGTGGCAACAAGGACAGGTACGTCACGGCCGATACGACCTGGTTGTACTCCGTGATCACGAGGCCGGCATCAGGCTCCGGGCCACCATGACATCCTGCGCAATTCAGCTCGAACAGCGGCAGGATCCGGCCCGACCAAGTGTAATTCGAGGTGTCGCATTCCGCTTCCTGACAACTGAGGTTGAGAGCGCCCTGGGCAATCCATTCGGTGATGAGGTCCACGATTGCCGGGTCCAATGGCTCGGCGGGCGGTGGCGGCATCACCTTGTCCGGGTCGGTCTCAAGGAGGACCTCGATCAGCTCACTCTCACCAGGTTGTCCAGGCACCACCAGGTCGTCGTCATCCCCATAGAGGATGCTGCTGAATGACTCGAGGACAATGCCGTCCTCGGCCGAAGCGGCATCATGGCACCCGGATTGCGCACAATTCGAAATGATGAGCGGCAGGACGTCCTCTTGGAAATACACGGTTTCCGGGTCGCAAGGCCCCTCTACCACGGTTGGTTCCGACCCTGTCCCAGGCAGGGGATCTGGTGTGTAGAGTGGGTCGTGTACACACCCCCACAAGAGAATCGTGATGAGAATGCAAAAACTCCGCCGAGACATGCAATGAAAGGTAGCCTCCATTGTCAACATCGCAAATGGTCCCCGCGTTTCAAAGCGCGCTCGATGACCACAAGGGGCCACACGCAGAGCAAGGTAAACGCCGCATACATCCCCATCTGAGCCGTTTCGAAGTCCACATACAATGTCAATGGCACCGCGGCCGCCATCAGGGGCCACGAATACAGCGCATACAAATCCATGCTGCGCCGGTTGGCGTAAGCCCACGCCTCCGGGCTTTCCATCGAGCGCCGGGTCCGGTTCCCGTAAGTCGAATTGGGATCCGGCCCAGGGGGATATCGACGAACCACCGCTTGAATCACCCACAGCAGTGCGCCGGGCAACAAGTTCAGCCCCAAATTGAGCCACGTGAATGTGATCGCGTCCTCCATGTCCAATTCCAAAACTCGGTCTTTCTGCGCGAGGTTGTCGACCATCTTCGCATGTGTTCTTTTTGCCTCCTGCTCCACTTCTACGGAAGACGCTTTGCGCATCGTGCTTGCAGAGGGCAGCTGGCGGTCTCTCGTCGCTGTATCGGATGACCAGGCTTGGTTCGCTTCCTCGACCGGCGAATGGCGCCGGGTGCGCCAAGAAGGCGGGACTCTGGTGTCGGCCGCCTTCCGCGACACCCTAACCGAACCGGCGGACTCTGCCGTGGCGCTCCATTACCGCGGGTTGGCCCTCAACTCGGAGGCCTTGATCGGCACGGTGGTCGGGTCGCCCGGCCTCATTCGCCGCGCCACAATGCCGGGATCAGAGGCCCCAAATCTTCCGCGGACCACCGTCTGGCGCAACGGCGATCCGGCCGTGTTCCTCGACGCGATCATCGCCCTCGACGACAGCACGCTGATCGCCATGGGCGACCCGATCTCCGGCTGCCTCACCGTGCTGCGGTCCGACGATGGCGGGCGCTCCTGGAACACCGTTCCCTGCGCGGTGTCGCGCGGACCTGGCGTTCCGGCAAACTTGGAGGGCGAAGCCGCCTTTGCGGCCTCCAACGGCAACTTGGCCGCTGAGGGCGACACCGTATGGATGCTGTCCGGCGGCGGCGCTTCGAGGGTCTACCGCAGCCTCGACCGCGGCCAAAGCTGGACGGCCTTTGAAACGCCGCTCCAACAAGGCGGCCAGATGACAGGCGGCTTTTCGATGGACTTCGCCGACGCCGATCACGGCATCCTGTGGGGCGGCAATTGGGAGGCCAAGGACGACAACACCGCCCGCGCGGCCCTCACCTCCGATGGCGGCGAGACGTGGTCACTGGTCGCCGAGGGAAGCGGCCCGGGATACGCGTCGTCCGTGCGGTACCGACCGGGGTCGAATGGCCGACAACTCGCCCTCGTAGGCACCCCGGGTGGCATTGACGTCAGCGACGACGGCGGCCAATCTTGGCGCCACGTCAGCGACAGCGCGTTTTACGCTGCGCGGTTCAGCCCCTCGGGCGAGACGCTGTGGCTGTGCGGCAACGGGCGCATTGGCCGCATCAGCGCCCGTGCCCTCGGCTGGTGATCAAACGGGCTTGCGGGCCACAAAACGGGTGACCTCGGCTTGGCCTTGGTGGTACGGCCCTTCGTCGAGCACCACTTCTTCCGTCACACTCAACACCACATCGAGCCCTGCGAAATCGGCTTCGAGCATGGCGGTCGTGAACAGCATGTCCAAGGCCTTGGGCCCACCGGACGTGAAAGCGAGCTGCCCGGGACCGAAGCCCTCCACAATCAGGGTGCCGCCGGGCTTGAGCCAATCCGCCACCCGCGGATGAAACTCGGCGCGCAAAGCGGGGGGCAAGTGCAAATAGCACAAGCCAATGGCATCAAAGTGCTCGCCCGGTTCCCAGTCGTGGCAATCCCCCACCTCAGCGGCGATGGCCACACCCCGCTCGGCCGCCATGACCAACGCTTTTTCCACCCCGACGGAGGACGCGTCAAACGACCGAACGGACCATCCTTCCGAGGCCGCGTGTACCGCATTCCGCCCTTCCCCGTCGCCGGGCAACAAGATTCGGCCTGGCTTCAGCACAGCCAGCTGCTGGGCAAAAAACACATTGGGGCCTTCCCCATAAACCGTGGGCTCAGCGCCGAAGCGCGCGTTCCAGAAACTTCCGGGATCGTTCATGCGTCAAAGGTCGGCGAAGTGGGCGCGAGCGCCTCAATGGGCCGTGTGCCAGTTGTTGAGGTCGCGGATGACTTCGGAGATGTCCTCGATGAGGAAATACGTCGTTTGGATTTCCGTGGTCGTGAAGGGTGTGCCCATCACGCCCTCCAGGGTGAACTTTCGCAGGTCGGTTCTCATGGACCAAGCGTGGCGGGTTTCTCCAAAGGAGCTCATGATGCCGGCACCGAAGGCCATGGGCACGCCCTGCTCCTCCACGAAACCGAATTCCACGAAGAACCAGTAGAGCCGCTGCAGGGCGAGCACCCGCTCATCCTGACCCCGCAAGGCCACCCCGATTTCACCGAAGCGCTGCATGAAGGCCGCAAAATCCGCATCCATCAGCGGGGGCACATGCCCAAACGTGTCGTGAAACATGTCGGGCTCCTCGAGGTAGTCCAATTGGTCCCGGCGGCGCACCCAAGTCGAGGTGCAAAACCTTCGGTTTGCCAGCAGCGCAAAAAAGTCATCCACAGGAATCAGGCCGGGTACGATGACCAATTCCCACCCTGTGGCCTGATGCAGTTCGGCGGACATCTCCTCCACCCGCGGGATGGTCGCCTCCGTCAGCGACGACATGCGATCGAGTGCGTCGAGGTACAACCGTGCTCCATTGTCTTCCAGCGCATTGCGCTGCCGGCGATACAAGGTCGACCAGGTGCCGTGTTGCACTTCGTTGTACAAGGGCTGAATCAGTGGGGCGTTCATGCTGGACCAAGTGAATCTAGAAGATACGAAGACTTTGAACCTGCGCACAGAAGCACGGGCATGTGAAAACTTGGACAAAACGGGGCATGGGCTTTATGCCCAAGGGTGTGTTTCAATGAACATGCGCCCTATTTTCGGCAGGCTGTTAATGCACAGCCCGCGAACCCCACCCGCCGAAGGTCAATGAACCGGTAGGTCCCCAGGTCGCCAGAGAACCGATTACCCCAGAGAGCATGAACGATACGGCGTTCCAAAAGCCGATATATTGTGGTCAGCAGCCTTTCCAAGCTGCACAGGCCGAGACTTCCGGACAGGAGGTCAACTTGGATGGAGAGGTGTATTACAAGATCGAATCCGTCGACCGGATGCGGCACTTCTTCATGAGCATCGTGAGCCACTCGGACCACTGGATGTTCTTGGCCAGCAACGGCGGACTGTCTGCAGGCAGGGTCAACAGCGACCAAGCGCTCTTCCCCTACTACACCGACGACAAGATCACCGAGTCGGCGGAAACCACAGGCAGCAAGACCGTTGTCCTGGTCGAGGCCGACGATTGCCGCAAGCTGTGGCAACCCTTTTCTGAGCAGAACAAAGGGGCGTACGCCATTCAGCGCAACCTGTACAAGAACGCCTGCGGCAACAAGGTGGTCTTTGAAGAGGTCAACCCCGACCTGGGACTGACCTTTCGCTACCAGTGGGCGGCCAGTGAGCGGTATGGATTCGTCCGCCACGCTCACCTGATCTCCACCGCCTCCACCCCCATCAAGGTCAGTGTCCTCGACGGCATCCAAAACCTGCTTCCCTATGGCGTTCCGGAAGGGTTGCAGCGCGGCAGCAGCAACCTGGTGGACGCCTACAAGAAGTGCGAGTTGGAAGACGGCCCCTTGGGGATTTACGCCTTGAGCGCCATCATCTCCGACAAGGCAGAGCCGAGTGAGGCATTGAAGGCCAACGTGGCGTGGTCCATCGGCATGGACAACCCCAACGTGCTCCTCTCCTCCCGCCAACTTCCGGCATTCCAGGCCGGCGCACCCTTGGTGACCGAAACCGACGTCAAGGCCGAGCGCGGGGCGTATTTCATCCAAAGTGAATTCGAACTGGCCGCCGGAGCCACCCGAGACTGGATGATCGTGGCCGACTTGGGGCAGTCCATTCGGGGTGTGGTCCAATTGAAAC
>CBFHWV010000043.1:3065-6098 GCA_965659565.1 uncultured Flavobacteriales bacterium | reverse complement strand
GTCCGGCTGGCCGGAGACCTTTGACCTGTTCTTCCTGCAAAAGGAGGCCGCCGGAGACGACGACCTCAATTTCAAGCGCCTCTGCGCCGAATACCTCCCGCTGAAATTCAGCCGGCGGCATGGCGACCCGAGCCGCCCGTGGAACCGGTTCTCCATCAACCTCCGCAATGAGGACGACGGCTCCAAGATCCTGGACTATCAGGGGAACTGGCGCGACATTTTCCAGAATTGGGAGGCCCTGGTGCACGCCTACCCCGAGTTCATCGAGGGGATGATCTTCAAGTTCCTCAACGCCACCACCTTTGACGGGTACAACCCGTACCGCGTGTTCAAGGACGGCTTCGAGTGGGAGACCATCGAGCCGGACAACCCGTGGTCCTACATCGGTTACTGGGGCGACCACCAGATCATTTACCTGCTGAAATTCCTCGAATTCCTGCAGGACTACTACCCGGAGAAACTCGAGGCGTACTTCCAGAACGACACCTTCGTCTATGCCAACGTCCCGTATCGGATCAAGGACTACGACGCACTGCTGGAAGACCCCAAGAACACCATCGACTTCGACCACGAGCGCGAGGCGAAAATCCACTTCAAGAAGGACGAAATTGGCGGCGATGGCGCCCTCTTGCGCGAGGCCCACGTCTTCATCTACAAGGTCAATTTCATCGAGAAGATCATGGCGACCATGCTCGCCAAGGTGGCCAACTTCATCCCCGAAGGCGGCATCTGGATGAACACCCAGCGCCCCGAATGGAACGACGCCAACAACGCCCTCGTGGGCAACGGCGTGTCCATGGTGACCTTGTACTACCTGCGCCGGTTCCTGGTCTATTTCCAAGGCGTGCTGGCCAACACCGCGCAATCCGAAGTCCACATCTCCTCCGAGCTGCTCGATTGCTTCCACCGCATCAAACAGACGCTGGAGGACCACCCATCCTCGGCCTCCGACGGAATGTCCAATGGCGAGCGCCGGCGCATTCTCGACGGTCTGGGCCGCGCATCCAGCGACTATCGGCAGAAGATCTACAGCGACAACTTCTCGGGCAGCAAGTCCGCCATGCCGCTCTCCGACTTGGCCGACTTTGTGGAGGTGGCCTTGTCCCATTTGGAGCAATCCATCCGCGCCAACAAACGGAGCGACGGGCTCTACCACGCCTACAACCTCATGACCGTTGAAGCGGACGGGGGCATTCAGATCTCGCACTTGCCGGAGATGCTCGAAGGCCAGGTCGCCGTCCTCAGCTCCGGATTGCTCGATGCCAAGGAAAGCCTCGCCGTGCTCGACGCCCTGAAGGCGAGCGCGTTGTTCCGGGAAGACCAATACAGCTACATCCTCTACCCCAACAAATCCCTGCCGCGCTTCCTCGACAAAAACAACATCGACGCAGGTGACGTAGCGGCCTCCAAGCTCCTCTCCACGCTCGTGGCGCAAGGCAACGGCGACATCGTCACGCAGGATGTCAACGGCGGATTCCATTTCAACGGCAACTTCAACAACGTCAAGGCGCTGCGCGCTGCCTTGGCAGCATTGCCCGCTGAGCATCAGCCCCTTGTGGCCGCAGAGCAAACCCAGATTGAAGCCGTCTACGAGGGCATTTTCAACCACAAGGCCTTCACCGGCCGCTCCGGCACCTTCTTTGGATACGAGGGACTCGGCTCCATATACTGGCACATGGTGTCCAAGCTGCGCCTTGCCGCCTTCGAAGTCCTCGAGTCCGCGGTGGCCCAGTCGGAATCTCCCGAGGTGGTCGGTCGGTTGTTTGACCATTACTTCGAAATCAATGCGGGCATCGGCGCGCACAAGTCCCCCGAGCTCTACGGGGCTTTCCCGACCGATCCTTACTCCCACACCCCGGGCGGCAAGGGCGCCCAGCAACCCGGCATGACGGGGCAGGTCAAAGAGGACCTGCTGTGCCGTTTCGGCGAACTCGGCGTGCGCGTCACCCAGGGCCAGCTCCACTTCGACCGGGCCCTTTTGAATGCCGAGGAGTACCTGACTGAAGCTGCGGACTTTGACTACGTCGATGTGCAGCAGCAGCAGAAGCGTCTGCATTTGCCCGCGGGCAGTTTGGCGTACACGGTGTGCCAAGTCCCCGTCGTGCATCTGCAGGGAGACAAGGAGGGCATCGATGTGACCTTGACCGATGGCCGTGTGGAACACGTGGCGGGCTTGACCCTCAACCGGGATTGGAGCCGCAAGATTTTCCAACGGTCCCACGAGGTGGCCCAACTCACGGTCACCGCCTGACTCCCATGTTCATTCCGCTTCCTTCCCCCCGTGGGTTCAGTGCCCCAGCGTTCATCGCACGGAAGGTGGATTTTCTCTTTTTGATTGCGGCACTCGCTTCATGCGGTGCTCCGAATGCGCCCCACACCATGCCTGAAAAGTCGGCCTCAGAACTCCTTGGCAATCCCAATTACCCCGCCATCTCCTACGGCGGATACCGGGGATTGAGCCGCTCCGAGCAACCGACTTTGGCCCAGCTGAAGGAGGACATGCGCATCCTGTTTGCCATGGGCATCCGGCAGATTCGCACCTACAACGTGCAGTTGCCGCACGCAGCCAATGTGGTCAAGGCCATCGACGAGCTGAAGAGGGCGGACCCTGACTTCGAGATGTACGTGATGCTGGGCGCTTGGATCGATTGCGCCGGCGCCTGGACCGGTTCTCCCAACCACGCCGAGCAAGACTTTGACGCGAATCAGGCCGAAATCGACCGGGCGGTGGCGTTGGCCCAGGAATACCCGGACATCATCAAGGTCATCGCGGTGGGCAATGAAGCCATGGTCCATTGGGCCGCCTCCTATTTCGTGGCACCCAAGGTGATCCTGGGGTGGGTGAATCACCTCCAGAAACTGAAGGCTGAAGGCACGTTGCCTGCGGACTTGTGGATCACGAGTTCCGACAACTTCGCCTCTTGGGGCGGAGGCGGTGCTGAATACCACAACTCCGACCTCGAGGCCCTCGTGAAAGCGGTTGACTTCGTGTCCATGCACACCTACCCCTTCCACGACACCCACTACAACCCG
>CBFHWV010000043.1:0-3008 GCA_965659565.1 uncultured Flavobacteriales bacterium | reverse complement strand
GAGCGCGCCATGGCCCGCGCCCTCGCCTACAGCCAAAATCAGTATGCCCAGGTCGTGGCTTACGTGAAGGGCATTGACGAGACCAAATCCGTGCACATCGGCGAAACAGGTTGGGCCAGCGTGTCCGACGGGTTCTACGGTCCCGAAGGGTCCCGCGCCGCAGACGAGGTGAAGCAAGCCCTCTTCTACCAAGGCATGCGCAACTGGACGCAGGAAGCCGGCATCAGCTGCTTCTACTTCGAGGCCTTCAATGAGCCGTGGAAGAGTTCTGCCAACCCCACCGATTCGGAGAACCACTTCGGCCTGTTCAAGGTCGACGGCGAGGCCAAGCACGCCCTCTGGCCCTTGGTGGAGGACGGTGTCTTCGACGGCCTGACACGGGATGGCCATCGCATCACCCGCAGCTACGCCGGACAGCGCGACATGCTGGACCGCCACGTCCTCGACCCCACGCCTTGACCTGAACCCCATGCCGAAGCTCCCCTTCCTCGCATCGACCGCCTTGCTGTTGGGCCTCGCATTGTCTTCCTGCTCCGAACCGAGAACCGGGGTTTGGACCGATGAAGGGCAGCTCTTCACAGAAGACGGCCCCTACTTCATCCAAGGCGTTTGCTACCACCCCGTTGCCATCGGCGAGGAGAAGCGCAGTTTTGACAACCTGACCGAGGACCTGGCCTTGATGAAGGACATGGGCGTCAACACCATCCGCGTGTACGAGCCCATTGCATCCAAGGAGGTTCTCGACGAGATCGGCCAAGCCGGCATCTCGGTCATCATGGGCTTCGGCTACGATCAAGGTGGCGTCCATGATCTGAAATCGGGCACCTATCTCGACTACGTGAAGACTTTCAAGTCCCACCCAGCCATCCTGTGCTGGGAGTTGGGCAACGAATACAACTACCATCCCGAGTGGTTTGACGGGTCACTCGACGTGTGGTACGAAACACTGAAGTCCGCGTCAGCAGCCATTCAAGCCGAAGACGCTGGGCACCCGGTGTCCACGGCCCACGGAGAAGTCCCGGATGACGCCCTCCTCGCCGAGATGACCGACATCGACCTGTGGGGCCTGAACGTCTACCGTTGGGACGTGTCCTACACGGCCGCATTGGACTTTGCCAAGCGGAGTGACAAGGCCATGTACTTCTCGGAACTGGGGTCCGACAGCTACATGAAAACGGCCGCTCCGGGGTATGACGCCGGCGAAAATCAGGGCGCGCAGGCCGCCGCAACGCAGGCCCTGCTGGCCCCCCTCTTTTCGGACTCCGTTCACTCTGCTGGGGTCGCGGTTTTCTCCTTCACCGACGGGTGGTGGAAAGCCGGTGCGCCAGACCGGCAAGACGAGGGCGGTTGGGCACCGGCCAGCACAGGCGTTCCCTACGATGGCGCCCCCAACGAAGAATACTGGGGATTGGTGGACATCCACCGCACACCCAAGGAGGCCTTTGCTGTGGTTCAATCCCTTTTTACCGGAAACACCCCCTCTCCCATGATGGACGTCAAGCGCAAGAAAGCCGTGTACGAGACCTCCCGCCACGGAGGTCGGTTTCACGCCATTCCCCAGGACACGCTGGCGCAATGGGACACGCGATCAAAGGAAGACGTGCGCGTGGTCGTGAAGGCCGATGAGCGGAAGCAGAAAATCGAAGGTTTCGGGGGCTCTTTCACCGATGCCTCGGCCTACCTCGTCCACCAGATGAGCCCGGCCCAACGCCAGCGCATCATGGAGGCCTACTTCGCACCCGGCGGGGCCAACTACAGCCTCACCCGTACGCACATGAATTCGTGCGACTTTTCGCGCTTCCACTACAGTTCAGCCCCGGTGGAAGGCGATCTGGAACTGGAGCACTTCACTGTGGAGCAAGACCGCGAGTTCCTGTTTCCGATGATCCGCTCCGCCCAAGACATCTCCAAGGACGGCTTCCAGGTCATCGCCTCTCCTTGGACCGCCCCGCCGTGGATGAAGGACAACCACGACTGGGTCGGCGGTCGGCTTCTTCCCGAGATGCAACCCACCTGGGCGCAGTTCTTCGTCAAGTACGCACAAGCCTGCGAGGCAGAAGGCATCCCGCTTTGGGGCTTCACCGTCGAGAACGAGCCCCACGGCAACGGCAACAACTGGGAGAGCATGCTCTACTCTCCAGACGAGATGACGGCGTTTGTGCGGGACCACCTGGGGCCAGCGCTGGAAAGCGAGGGCTTGGGACACCTCGGCATCCTGGGCTACGACCAGAACCGGGCCGGCCTCGATGAATGGACCGCATCCATGTACCGCGATGAAGCCAGCGCGAAGTACTTCGCCGGCACCGCCATCCATTGGTACGAAAGTACCTACGAGGTCTTCCCGGACGATCTGGAACGCGCGCACGCCGCAGCGCCCGACAAATTGCTCCTCGAAACCGAAGGGTGCATCGACGCCGAAGTGCCGGTGTGGCAGGACGACGATTGGTATTGGCAAAAGAAAGCCACCGACTGGGGCTTCACCTGGCGTGAGGCGGACAAAAAATACCTGCACCCGAAGTATTCCCCCGTGCACCGCTACGCACGGGACATCATCGGCTGCCTGAACCACTGGGTCAACGGCTGGGTCGATTGGAACATGGTCCTCGATCGCCAGGGCGGCCCCAACTGGTTCGAGAACTGGTGCATCGCGCCGGTCATCGTCGATCCGGAGCAGGACGAGGTGTACTTCACGCCGCTCTACGACGTGATGTGCCACTTCAGCAAGTTCATCCGCCCCGGGTCCACCGTTTTGGGCTCCGAGTGTGTGACGGAAGACCTCATGGCCGTCGCTGTTGAAACTCCCAAGGGCGACCACGTTATTGTTTGCTTCAACCAAGGAGACACCCCCCGCTCCGTGCGGATTGAAGGCTTGTCTGAAGACATTCGCATTGAACTCGACGCGCAAGCCCTTCAAACGGTGGTCCTCGCCGCCCACGCTCACTGAACACCACTTCCGCCATGGCCACTTCACCTCCGACCACCGCCGTCCCGATGGGGCAGAAAATCGC
>CBFHWV010000042.1:5562-15293 GCA_965659565.1 uncultured Flavobacteriales bacterium | reverse complement strand
GGCCGGGAGACATGGTGCTGGTCCTGTGCGCACCCAACGGAGATTGCCTCCAAGTTGGTGGGTATGACATCGACCCGGGGTACCCCTCGGCAGGTGGATGGCCCGGCGGCTGGAACGTCGCCACACCCGGCACCTATGCCGCCAGCGTCAACCTCGGACTCTACAACCTCTCTGGAGATGGCGCTTGGACCTTCCAAATCATCAACGGCTGGACCAGTTCCGGCATCGTCAACTACGTCATCGACCTGCAATTCCCAGGACTGTGCAGCAGTGGTGCCGGCGTTCCGGGATGCACCGATATCGCAGCGTGCAATTACGCGCCATTGGCCACCTCAGACGACGGCTCATGCCAATACCTCGATGCACTGGGAGAATGCGGCGGACCGTGTGCTGCAGACGACAATGGCAATGGCATTTGCGATGCCGACGAGGTCTGTGGAGCGGCGGCGTGTGGCAACGGAACCTATTGGGATGCCATCGCGGGCTTGTGCCGCAGCACTTTGCTGCTCTGTCCCGGCGACGTGGACGGGGACGGTTCGGTCAACGTGACAGATGTGCTCGATGTGCTGGGCGGATTTGGCGAGAATTGCGGACCGGCCAACGCCGGGCCTTCGGCTTGCGCAAACGGACCGTGCTGCAACGGCAATGCCTGTGGCACCGGAACCTATTGGGATGCCGCGCTGCAACAATGTGTCACCCACTTGACCCAATGCCCAGGGGACTTGGATTTCGATGGGGTTGTGGGGGTCAATGACGTCCTGAACGCCTTGTCCGGATTCGGCGCCATGTGCAATTGATCAGCCTTGCGCGCCGGACCGCGCGGAGAGCATGGGGACAAACGCAAACGCCCCGTGTGTGCGGCGGGTGAACGTTTCTTCATCCACCCTCCGGACTTCCGTCATGACCTGCTTGCCTTCGCCAGCAGCAGGGTCGTCCAGTGGGATGATCAACCGCCCCCCGATGGCGAGCTGGCCGAGCAAAGCCTCCGGAATGCGGGGCGCACCGCAGGTGACGAGGATGCCGTCAAACGGAGCAAACGCGGGCTTGCCTTTGTAACCATCGCCGTAGTAGCAATGGGCCCGGTACCCTTGCTGCTTCAAAAACGGGGTGGTGCGGTCAAACAGCGCTTTTTGGCGTTCGATGCTGTGCACCTTGAAGCCCATGGCGACCAAGACCGCACATTGGTAGCCGCTTCCCGTCCCAATTTCGAGCACTTTGGCCCCCGATTCCAAACCGAGCAACTCGGTTTGGCGCGCCACGGTGTACGGGTGGCTGATGGTTTGTCCGGCCCCGATGCGGAAGGCCTTGTTGTCGTAGGCAAAATGCACGAAGGCATCGTCCATGAAATGGTGCCGGGGGACGCGGTCCATGGCGTCCAACACCCGGTCGTCGGAGATGCCCATCTCCTTCAATTTCTCGAGCAAGGCGCGGCGGAGGCCCTTGTGGCGGTAGGTGTCAGCGAGGTTGGCAGCGGCGGTGGACATGGACCCTCGAAAGTAGTGGGATGTCTGACCGGGATTCGGTGTGGAAATCGCGCCTTGCCAACATTCGCCCCGGGGTGCACGCGCCGGGTACTTTCGCCGTGCATGTCCGCTCCTCTCCGCATTGGCGTTTTCGGCACTGGCCACCTCGGTCGGGTTCACTTGCGTTGCCTGCGGTTGCTGCAGGACAAATGGGAGCTTGTGGGGTGTTGCGACCCAGATGAAGGCGCGCAGAAAGCCGTGGCGGAATTGGCCGAATCCGAGGGTTGGGGTACCACCCCCGCCTGGTTTGACTCGCCAGAAGCCCTGATTGAAGCTGTCGATGCCATCGCCATCGTGACGCCCACCTCCGAGCACGCGCGGCTCGCCATGCTGGCCATCCAAGCCGGCAAGGGCTGCTTCATCGAAAAGCCCGTCACCACCACCCTTCAGGAGGCAGAGTCGCTCCTCGACTTGCAGAAACAATGCGGTGGCGTGGTCCAAATCGGGCATGTGGAGCGGTTCAATCCGGCCTTCCAAGCGGCACGACACCACCTGGACCGGCCTCAATTCATCGAAGCCCACCGGCTCGCCCCATTCAACCCACGCGGGCTCGATGTGCCCGTCGTGCTGGACCTCATGATCCACGACATCGACCTCGCCTTGCACGCCTTGGAAGGCGAGGTGACCCGCGTGGCGGCCAATGGCGTGGCCGTGGTCGGGCAGAGCGTGGACATGGCCAACGCGCGCCTCGAATTTTCTTCTGGAGCCGTGGCCAACCTGACCGCCAGTCGGGTGAGCCTGTCCCCCATGCGCAAGGTGCGGCTGTTTCAACCCGACGCCTACCTCTCGGTCGACCTGCTGAACCGCAGCGCCCAAGTCGTGCGCTTGGAGACCGTGGATCCGGAGGCTCCGCGGGATCCTTACGGCCTTTACCTCGATGTTCCCGGAGCCGCCTCCCGGCAATTGCACATCGACACCCCTGACATTGGCGAAGCGAATGCCATCGCCGACGAACTTTCCAACTTCCATGCCGCCTGTTCCGGCACCGCAGCGCCCCAAGTCCCTTTGCAGGACGGGTTGGCCGCATTGCGCGTCGCACAACAGGTCATGGACTGCATCACCCCCACCCCATGACGAGAAATTGGTTCACCTGTGTGGTGAAATACGTGCGCCACGGCGCCGACGGTTCCGAGGAGAAGACCACCGACCAACTCCTTCTGGACGCCTATACCTACACCGAGGCTGAGGCTCGTCTGGTGGGCATTGTGACCGATGTCTGCACCGGCCCCTTTGAAGTGCAATCCATCACCAAAAGCAATTATGCGGAAGTGGTCCGGTTCGACACCGGCGACAAGTGGTTCCGCATCAAGGTGGCCTTGACCAGCTTCGATGAGCGCAGCGGGAAAGAGAAGGAATCCAACCAATTCTTCCTCTTCAGCGCGGACGACATCCGGGACGCGTACGACAAGACCCGCGAATTTTTGAAGGGATCTGGCATTGGATTCGTCATCCCCGCGATCAACTACACCAAGATCAGCGAGGTGTACCCCCAGAGTGAGGAGGGCTCGACCAACATGACCGCAGCCGACGGCTATGGCGCGGTGCCAGCAGACCACCCTTCCGTAGCACAACCTGCAGCCGAAGCCGCAGCTGTGCCGGCTGGCGTAGACCCCGAGACGGGCGAGGTGGGCTGACTCCCGTCAAGCCCATTCCCAACAGGACCGATAGGCCCCGGTCTGCTCGCAATGCTGGATGAAGTCGGCATAGAAGCCGTCCGTCCCCAGCGTGGCGCTGTCACCGATGACCAGCAGGTGCATGCGCGCCCGGGTCATGGCCACATTCATCCTGCGGTGCTCCGCCAGAAATCCGACTTCGCCAGCGGCATTGGAGCGGGTGAGGCCGATGACCATGATGTCGCGTTCCTGCCCTTGGAACCCGTCCACGGTTTGGATGGTCAACCTGCCTTCCGAAGCGACCACGTCGCTGTGGAGCACATCTTCGAGCAAGGTGACTTGGGCGCGGTAAGGTGCGATGACCCCGACGGTAGCCCCAGGATGGGCCGCCATCAATTCGCGGACGCGGTCCACCGTGAAGTTGGCCTCCTCGGGGTTGCGGATGCTGGCATGTGATCGGCCTGTGGTGTCCGCTTCGGGGGCGGACCGTTCCTCATCCCAGCCCCGACCTGCGGTGTCGATGAAGGTCAATGCCGGCAAGTCAGCCAGGGTCCGCTCCGCCACGGCCTCTGCGGCCACCAGGCCGCCCCCGTAGAAGGTTCGGTTGGGGAAGACCATGATGTCGGTGTGCATGCGGTATTGCGTATCGAGCAAGTGCACGTTTCGGTTCCGGTCGATGGCCTTCTCGAGCAGGCTCACGCCCAGGCCCGCCTTGAGCGCAGCGGGATCCTTCACCGTGGGCGGCAATTGGAAGGCGTCCCCTGCCAACACCACCCGGTCCGCGATGCGAATGGGGATCCAGGCAGCGGGCTCCAAAGCCTGGCCTGCCTCGTCCAGAATGGCGGTGCCAAAACGGCGGCCGGCGAGCGCCCGGTCCGCAGCCCCCACCAGGGTACAACAGACCACTTCGGCCGCATCCACGGCGCGCTCAGCGAGGAAGCCCTCGAGGCGGTCCGCTTCCCTGCGCAGGTCCCGGGCCTCCGCGAAAGCGGCGCGGCGTGCAGCACGCTGGTCAGCGCCAAAGGTGCGGAACTGCTTTTCGGCTTCGCGCGCGGCCTCTTCGGCCTGCTTCCGGAAGGCCTTCACCTGCTTGTGGTCCGGATCGGCAGCCACCACCCGGTCCAGTGCGCGGTCCACCACGGCCGGGTCGACGCGCATGGGATGGCCAATGCGAACCACATTCAGCCCCTTGGCGCTGAGCCGCTCGACAAGCAAATCCGCTGCCGCATTGGATGGGGTGGCACAGACCACCTTTTCTCCGCGGCGGACCAACGCTTTCACGAGCTGGACGAGTGTGGTGGTCTTGCCAGTCCCTGGCGGACCGTGGAGTGTGGTCACCTCCGGCGCCGTCAGGGCATGGGCCACAGCCCGATTCTGGGAGGCATTGAGGTCCGGATGCTCGAACGGATCCGGCTCCACGGGCTCCGGGCGCGCGTACCCCAGGATGACCTCGCGGAGGGCCGCCAGCCGAGAAGGCTTGCCGTCGTGCCCCGCATTCAACACATCGCTCAATGCCCGCGCCATCTCTTTGAAGCTCCGCTCATCGAAGCGGGCGTCGAGCACCCAAGTTCTGTGCATCGCCTGATCGGGAAGGTCCTCCCCATCCAATACCACCTCAGCCTCGAGCCCCCTGGCCGAGCGCACAATGCCCCGATGCGAAACCGGCTCTCCCTTGGTGTCCTCGGACGACAACTGGACTGCAGACCCTGCCCGAAAAGTGCCGGGTTCACCCGAATCCGCTTCGATGTCCACCGTCGGACGCCCACCCAAGGTGAAGCCCGTCCTGATCACGCGGACCGGGGACCAGGTGAGCCCCTCGGCCTTCCGCGCCGCCACAGGCTGACCTTCCAAAATGGCCGCAAACCGGGCCTCCTCTGCCCGATGCTCCAGCACCAACGCTTCTGCCAGCGCCGACAATTCCGCGAGACTGTCGCGGTGCTTCATCTGAATTACTGGCGTTTGCGCAGGATCTGCAACGGACCGACATAGCGGAAACCGTCACCGACCTCGGTGATCAACCCATTGTGCTCGATGTCCTCGAGGGGCAGGGCATAGTTGCTGAAGTCAAGGATGATGTAGTAGGTCGCTTCACTCAGCTCGTCCACATCGGGCGCCCACGTGTTGCCGTAGTCTTCCTCGAAATAGACTTGCTCTCCCCAGCGGTTGAAGACCGTCAGCGTCGGTCCAAGACCACTGTTCACCAACCCTGCGATTTCGAACGCGTCGTTCTCCCCGTCGTTGTTGGGGGTGAACAGGTTGGGAATCGTCTCAATGGCGCAAGGGCCAAAATTGACGTTGAACGACATCGCATCCTCGCCGATGCACGGCGCGGCCATGCTGACCGTCACGTAGTAGTTGTCCGTGGTCGACACCGTCAAAGCGCTGCCCGTCTCGCTCAATGCCCCATTGAGGTCAGAAGACCAGCTGAATTCCAAAGGCCAATCGGACGGTGGAAGCTCAGGAATCAGGATGTGGTCGTCACCGATGCAAAGGCCATAGAGGTCTTGATCGGGACCGAGCACGGGTGGGGCATAGAGGCCGACCGGAACGGTGGCACTGGCCAAACATTCGTCGATGTTGCCGCCTGATAAATTCATCGTCACCGTGACGTTGACCGGAGAATCCAGGCCGTCGATGGTGGCCGTGGCGCTGCTGTTGTTGCCGCCTCCCGGGGCGAGCGTGCCATCGGTGGTCTCCCAACTCCAGTCGACGTTGAGGTTCCCGGGAATGTCCTGCGTGGTGGCGGTCAACCCCACCGGCACTCCGCACCAATTGTCAGCGGCGACCAAGTCGACTTCTGGCGCCGGCTCCACCGTCACGACCATGGTGTCGGTCGCGGTACACCCGAAATCGTTGGTCGCTGTGTAGACGTATTCGAAAACGCCCTGGTTTTCTGGCAGGATGCTGATGTCATTGCAGTCCCCGCCGTCGTCCACGATGAACGGCCCCGTCCAGAAGCTGCTGTCGCAGTCCGCGCCAATTTGAGGCGTGAAGATGATGGGGTCCGGGTACAGGCTGGGCTCGAAATTGACGAACCAGTCAAAAATGAAGCCGTTGTCGGAGCCCCAGCTGTCGCACACCTCGACGGTCCACGTTCCGTTGAGCGGACAGCCTTCCAACAGGCTCATCGGCTGGTCCGACTCGTAGGTGCCACTCGGCAAGGTGCCGCCTGAATTCCCCTCCCAAGTGCCATTGGTGGCATCGGGCGCCCAGAAGTAATCGTATCCGGTTCCGGGAATATCCGGTGTCCCATCATTGTCCACAGGCACCCCCAGGAAGGTGCCGCCACCGCCTTGTTGGTGCACGCCCACCGAGCTTCCATCCGGGCAGATGAAGGTGATGGTGAGGTCCCCCATGAAGCTGTGCTCGAAGTTGATGAACAGGTCCTCGATGTCGTCCACCGATTCCACGACCTGTCCGGAATTGAACGAGGTGAAGACAATGGAAGAGCTGAAGCATTGGGTCTGGTCATCCGGGATGAACAAACCACCGCCGAAGTCCACGTCCGGCGTACTGTCGTAAGTGATGCCTTCGGCCACTCCGTTCACGTCGTATTCCTCACCCGCACAGATCTGCAGGTCCTGTGTGGTGCCCTCGAAGCTGGTCGGGGTGGACACCAAAATCAGGTGGTCCACCAGATTGCCGTTGGGGCAGTCGTTGTTGTCGACGATGAACAGCTGGACGTTGTACGCACCGGGCTCGTCAAAGGAGTGGGTCACCTCCGGACCGGAGTTGTCGGTGGTGCCATCGTCAAAGTCCCAGTCCCACGTGGCGATGAGGAAGTCCTCCGCAGCCGTGGACCCTGTCCCATCAAATTGGATTTCTTCGCCCACACAGATTTGCAGCGGCACCGTTTCTTCCACCCCGTCGATGGTGGTCACGACATTGGCCTCCGGCCGCTGGCAGGGCTCTTCACAAATGACCTCTGCCGTCCAGTTCGAATTGTCGCTGGCGTCGGAGGTGAATTGCCACGTGATGCACCCGGAAGCGTTCACCACGTCGTCCATTTGACTCCAGATGTCGACCCCCTGCAGGTCAAATTCAGTGTACACGCCGTCCGGTTCTCCGACGGCGGCGTCGGACAACCACATGAACAGCGTGTCGCCCGTTCCGAGGGCGAAAAGGTTGAAATAGAAGTTGATGACGGGGTCTGCCGGCAAATCCGGGCAGAACGTCATGGTGTAGTCAGCGTTGGGGGAGGCGTCGCCTGCAGTGAGACCGTTGTCGACAAAGAAAAAGTCGCATCCCGTGTAGGTTCCACCTTGTGAAATGGGGACCTCTTGGGCGCTCAGGGAAAAGACCACGGTCAAAGCCAAGGTCACAGCAGCCACTGGGCGCAACAGGCCGGAGGGGGTCATGGATCTCATGGTCTTTAGTGTGGCTTGGCCAGGTTCAAAAGGTGGCGATCGAACAACACGTGACAGCGATCGGCACTGTGGAATTGAAGGACGCCCCGGTCTCCGATGCGGTACTGGGTCGGCATTGTCGGATCCGCGTCGAGCGCGATGACATAGTCGCGGGCATCGAACGTGGCGGGATCAAAGGAACCCGCGTCGAACGCGACGCCGTCGGCCGCTGTGGCCGGCGCTCCGTGGAGGTCAACCAGGCCATCGGCTTTGGTCAAATCGGCGGAGAACACCCACCCTTGCAAGGCGCGGAATTCGTCAAAGTCCACCGGCGCGCTTTGGGCATCCGCCATGGAGTGAAAAGACAGGGCGGACAGCAACAGTCCACAGGCCATCAATCGGATCATCATCGTTGGTTCCTTCATCGAACCCCAAAAAGGGCGCAATAGTTGCCCGAAAGTAGCACATTTGCGACCCCTTGAACCCCCTCACCATGCGACTTATCGAGGTCAACGACGTCAAAACCCGCGCCGCCTTCCACGAGGTTCCTCGCCGCATCTACGCGGACAACCCGGTTTGGATTCCCCACCTCAAGCAGGACATCGACAAGGTCTTTGATCCAGAGAAAAACCGCCTCTTCAAAAAAGGGGGCATGGCCCAGCGGTGGCTGGTCCAAGACGACCGTGGCCACTGGGTGGGTCGCATCGCTGCATTTGTCAGCCCGAAATACAGTGGCGGCATGAAGCAACCCACGGGCGGCATCGGGTTTTTCGAGTCCACGGATGACGACGCCGTGGCCAAGCTCCTGTTCGACGCCGCTGAAGCCTGGCTGCAAGCCCAGAACATGGAGGCCGTGGACGGCCCCATCAACTTTGGAGAAAAGGACCAATACTGGGGATTGTTGGTCAAGGATTTCACCTCATTGCCCAGCTATGCCTTGAACTACAACCCGGAGTATTACAGGCGCTTTTTCGATGCCCACGGATACCAGGTCTATTACGAGCAGTACATCTTCAGCCGCAAGGTGGACTTGGGCATCCAAGAGGTCTTTGGACGCAAGCGGGCCCAAATCGAATCCCGCGGGACCATGCGGGTCATCACCGCGCGGGACCTGACCGAGGAGCAACTTGCGTCCCATTTCTGCACCGTCTACAACAATGCTTGGGGCGGGCACCACGGGTTCGTCAAGATGCCACTCAAACAGGCCAAGCGGACCGTCAAGGCACTCAAGCCCGTCATGGACCCCGACATCATCTTCTTTGTGCTCGACGGGGATGACCCGATTGCGTTCTATGTCAACATCCCTGAGCTGAACCAGATATTCCGCCACGTGAATGGCAACCTCAATGCCATCGGAAAATTGAAGTTCCTCTACCACAAATGGCGGGGTGCATCCGACATCATGGTGGGACTCGTGTTTGGCATCGACCGCCATTACCACGGCCAAGGCATCGACGGATACCTGATTGACATCGCCGGAAAGCAGATTCAAAAAAAGGGCCGCTACACCAGCACCACGTTGACGTGGATTGGCGACTTCAACCCCAAAATGATTCGGATTGCAGAAAACCTGGGCACCGAGCGGACCCGGACCTATGTGACGATGCGCAAATTCTTCGACCCGGAAGTGCCGTTCCAGCGCATGCCCATTGCAAAGTGAGGGCCTGACCTCAGGAATTTCACCCCGGAGTTTGCCGCTTCGAAATCCCCGCTATCTTTGCGCCCCCTTCCGAAGGACCCAACGGGGCCCGAGGAGGATCTGGAGACCCCCTAGCTCAGTTGGTTAGAGCATCTCACTTTTAATGAGAGGGTCCTGGGTTCGAGCCCCAGGGGGGTCACCAGCCCAGGTGCTGAAATTGGTAGACAGGCATGGTTGAGGGCCATGTGTCCATTAGGGCGTGCGGGTTCGAGTCCCGCCCTGGGCACCAGCACAAGAAAAGGATCGCGAAAGCGGTCCTTTTTGTTTGACCCACATGGCAAAACGTGTCCAAAGTACACGCGTAACGCGCTGCAAATGAGTGCTTTATGTGTCATATTTGTGCAAAACAATTCCACGAAACAGGCGCTGCTGCCACGTGAACTCCCGAACATCGCAACATGGGGAAGAAAGTCAATTTTGTCGTGCTGCTCGCGCTGGTGGGGCTGGCCTTGTTGGAACTGGGCAGCGGAGCGCCATCCGAGGACTGGAGTGCAGTCGAAATGGCCAACCCCGGAGACATCGCGTGGATGATCGTGGCCAGCGCCTTTGT
>CBFHWV010000042.1:2970-5462 GCA_965659565.1 uncultured Flavobacteriales bacterium | reverse complement strand
CCATCCGAGGACTGGAGTGCAGTCGAAATGGCCAACCCCGGAGACATCGCGTGGATGACCGTGGCCAGCGCCTTTGTGCTGCTCATGACCCCCGGCCTCGCCTTCTTTTACGGTGGCATGGTGGACCGCAAAAACGTCATTTCCACCATGCTGCAGAGTTTCGTGGCCCTCGGGGTCATCAGTGTATTGTGGGTTGTGGTGGGGTTCAGCCTGTGCTTTGGGGACAGCATTGGAGGCATCATTGGAAACCCCTTGACGTTCCTGAATTTCCGAAACGTCGGGCTGCAGGCCCACCCCACCATTGGAGGCGGATTGCCCTTCCTGCTGTTCGCCCTCTTCCAACTGAAGTTTGCCATCATCACCCCGGCGTTGTTCACCGGCAGCATGGCGGGCCGCATCCGGTTCCGCAGCTACATCTTGTTCATGGTGCTGTTCACCCTGTTCATTTATGCCCCCTTGGCGCACATGACGTGGCACCCTGACGGCATGCTCCTGAATCTCGGCGTGTTGGACTTTGCCGGCGGAACGGTCGTTCACATGTCCGCTGGACTCGCCGCTTTGGCCGGCGCGGTGCACCTCGGCCCCCGAAAGACCAGCCGCCTGACCCACGCCAACATCCCGTTTGTCATTCTCGGCACGGGCCTGCTTTGGTTTGGCTGGTTCGGATTCAATGCCGGATCGGCCCTCGGCGCCAACTCCGACGCCGTGCTCGCCCTGGCCAACACCCACTTCGCTTCCGCGGCGGGCATGATCACCTGGATGTTCTACGAGCGCTTCAAAGGCCGCAAGATGAATGCGCTGGGAGCCTGCATTGGGGCCATCGTCGGGCTGGTGGCCATCACCCCAGCCGCCGGCTTTGTGAGCGTTCAAGAGAGCCTCTTCATCGGCACCTTCGCTGCATTGGTGTCCAACTGGGCCATCGCCGCCCAAGGCCGCAGCGCGCTCGACGACACCCTCGACGTCTTCCCGAGCCATGGCGTCGGCGGAATGGTGGGCATGCTCTTGACGGGTGTGTTTGCCGCCGACGTGGGCCTCACTTCAGGACAAGCCGACACCTTTTTGTGGCACTGTGCCGCCCTCGTTGGCGTGTCCATCTTTTGCTTCTTCGGCAGTTTGATGCTGCTCAAACTTGTGGACCGCGCATTGTCCATGAGGGTGACGGACAAACAAGAGGAGATTGGCTTGGATGCAAGCCAACACGGAGAGCGGATAGCCTGAAGGCCTTACCTTTGCCCTGAACCGCGGTGGGGCCGAGCATCAATCGGAGCGTCATCGCACCAGACCCCATCTCTTTGTCCAACTTCCAATCGCTCGGTTTGAGCGAGCCCATCATGCGGGCACTCGTCCCCCTCGGTTACGAGACCCCCACCCCCATCCAAGCCCAAGCCATTCCTCACGTCCTCGAAGGGCGCGACGTCCTCGGCGTGGCCCAAACCGGAACCGGAAAGACAGCGGCGTTTTCGCTGCCCATGCTTCACCGCCTTGCGCAACAGCCCAGTCGGGATGGCCGAAGGGTTGTGCGCGCCCTTGTCCTCAGCCCCACCCGAGAGCTCTCTGCCCAAATCGGGGACAGCATCCGGGATTACAGCCCCCACCTCAAGATCTTCCACACGGTGATCTTCGGAGGGGTAAAGCAGGGCAAGCAGGTCGCCGCCCTCCAGCGCGGGGTGGACATCGTGGTGGCCACTCCGGGCCGGCTGCTGGACCTCATCGACCAGGGCTACATCAGCCTCAAACACTTGGAATACTTCGTGCTCGACGAGGCGGACACCATGCTCGACATGGGCTTCATTCACGACATCCGCAAAGTGATCCAGATGCTCCCTCCAGAGCGTCAGTCGCTGTTCTTCTCGGCCACCATGCCGCAGAACATCCAAGAGCTGGCCGACACCATCCTCGATCGCCCGGTGACGGTGGAGGTCGAGCGACGCAGCTCCGCCGCTGAGACCGTCGAGCAGAAAGTCTATTTCGTGCGCCAGGCTGAGAAGAAGCACCTGCTGGTCGATGTGTTGACCGCGCCGGACGTCACGAGCGCGTTGGTGTTCACCCGCACCAAGTACGGCGCGGACAAATTGGTCCGGCACCTCCGCAAACAGGGCGTTCGCAGTGAAGCCATCCATGGCAACAAGAGCCAGCCACAGCGGGAAAAAGCGATGAAGGCCTTCAAACGCGGCGACCTCGGCGTGCTGGTGGCCACGGACATTGCCGCTCGGGGCATCGACGTGGACGAATTGAGCCATGTCATCAACTTCGAGATCCCCAACATCCCGGAAACGTATGTTCACCGCGTTGGCCGGACGGGCCGTGCAGGAGCAGAAGGCATTGCCATTTCCTTTTGCAACGAAGAAGACGAACGGACCTACCTGCGTGATATCCAGCGGCTGATCCGCAAGGAAGTCCCCTTGGACACCGACCAAGATTACCACAATCCCTTGCCTCCCATTCCGCTGGATTCTGGTCGTCCAAGTGGCGGTGACGGAGGCGGTGGCCAA
>CBFHWV010000042.1:0-2871 GCA_965659565.1 uncultured Flavobacteriales bacterium | reverse complement strand
CAAGATTACCACAATCCCTTGCCTCCCATTCCGCTGGATTCTGGTCGTCCAAGTGGCGGTGACGGAGGCGGTGGCCAACGGAATTCTGGCAAGAAACGCCGACAAGGCGGCCCTCGTCGAGGTGGTCCCGGCGGACCCCGCGGCAGACACGGTCAAGGCGGCGGACGGAATGGCAACGGCGGAAGCGGCGGTGGTGGCGGAAAGCGCCGCCAGAAAGGCCCGGGCAAGCCTTCATCCAACCGCCAGCGAGGCGGCTCCTGAACGCGCCGGACGGTGCGAGGTCACTGCTGAAATGCGGCTATTTTTGACCCATGCGTGACCTGCTTGACACCGCTTACGGCCACGTCCTCAATCCGCAATTGCTCGAATCGATTGCGCAGGAAGGGCGTTTCATGCACGTGCCCAAAGGGCAGCTCATCATGGATGTGGGAGACCCCATTCCGGGATTGCCCTTGCTGATGAACGGGGCCATCAAAATCCTGCGCGTGGATGAGCAAGACGACGAAATGCTCCTCTACTTCTTGGAATCCGGCGACAGTTGCGCCATGACGCTCGGCAGCTTCTACGGCGAGAAAAAGAGTGAGATCCGCGCTGTGGCCGAACAGGATTGCGACTTTGTGGTGGTGCCGCTGGAAAAGGTCTACGACTGGACAGGAGAGCACCGTGACTTCCGCCGATTCGTGTTTGAAAGCTTCAACACACGACTTCGCGAAATGGTCGAAGCCTTGGACAGCCTCGCCTTCCTCGACTTGACCGGGAGGCTCGAAAAATACCTGCGCGACCGGGTCATGGTCAACGGCTCGACCACTTTGAGCACCACCCATGCCGAAATCGCCGGCGACTTGCACACGTCTCGGGTGGTGGTGTCGCGCGTCTTGAAGCAACTCGAAAAAGAGGGCCGCATCCAACTCCACCGCAACCGCATCGAAGTGCTCGACTTTTGATCGTCCGGGGTAACCTGTGTGGCGCACGGGCCGCAGATGCCGCGCTAGATTTGTGGTCGTGAACCGCTTCTTCCCCATTCTCCATTGGCTGCCGCGCTACAGCCGGAAGGACTTCGCCGGAGACCTTCCTGCCGGACTGGCCGTCGGGGTCATGTTGGTTCCGCAAGGCATGGCGTACGCACTGATCGCAGGACTTCCGGTCGTGTACGGCCTGTATGCCGCACTCGTGCCGCAGGTCATCTATGCCGCCATGGGCACCTCCCGCGCGCTGGCCGTTGGACCGGTGGCCATGGACTCCCTCCTGGTCGCTTCCGGATTGGCGGGTCTGGCCATGGTGGGCTCCGAGCGCTACATCGAATTGGCCTTGCTGCTGGCGCTCATGATGGGGGTGATTCAATTCGCCCTTGGAACCTTTCGCCTCGGCTTCCTGTCGGACTTCCTGTCCCGGCCCGTGATCAGTGGCTTCACGAGCGCTGCCGCCCTCATCATCGGGTTCAACCAATTGGGGAACCTGCTGGGAATTCCCATCACGCGCTCTGCCCAGCTCCATGAATTGGTGTTGAGTACAGGAGACCACCTCGCCGACATCCATTTGCCGACAGCGGCGATTGGCCTCCTGTCCATGGCCATTCTGGTGGGCATCAAACGCAAGGCACCCCGCGTACCTGGCGCACTGGTGGTGGTCGTTCTGGGCATCGCGGCTGTCGCCTTGGACGCAGTCGCCACGCGTACGGTTGGCGCGGTCCCTTCTGGACTGCCCCATTTCCATGTCCCCACCTTCTCGGCCGACGACCTTCGAACCTTGTTCCCTGTGGCATCCACGATTGCCCTGATCGCCTTCATGGAGGCCTTCAGCGTGGCCAAATCCATTGCGCAGAAAACCAAGGACCACGAGGTGGACGCCAACCAAGAGCTAAGGGCTTTGGGGTTGGCCAATGTTCTCGGCTCCATGTTTGGCGCCTATCCCACCACCGGCGGCTTTTCCAGAACAGCTGTCAACCACCGAGGCGGCGCACGGACGGGCATCAGCGCCCTCATTTCCGCCGCCGTTGTGGCCTTGACCCTCACTTTTTTGACGGACCTCTTTGAGTTCCTGCCCAAAGCCGTGCTCGGCGCCATCATCGCCGTGGCCGTTGTGGGATTGGTCGACGTGCACTACTTCCGGAAGCTGTGGAGCACACACCGCAATGAGGCGCTGCTCCTGCTCACCACCTTTTTCATCACCGCCTTCTCCGGCATGGTCGCCGGCATCGCGTCCGGGGTCTCCTTGAGCATCGTCTTGACCATGTATCGGGCCTCTCGACCGCACGCTGCAGAGCTGGGCTGGATCGAGGGAGTCTACCGCAACTTGAACCGCTTCCCCAGCGCGGTCAAGGCGCCCGGACAATTGTTGGTCCGCTATGATGGCCCCCTCAACTACGCGAGCCAATCCCATTTCAAGGACTACATCTTGAGCCGCATTGCGATTCGCGAAGACGAAGGCGACCCCATTCGCCGCCTGGTCCTCAGCGCCAAATCCATCCCTTATCTCGACGCCACGGCCACGGACATGCTCGAGGATTTGCTGGACGAATTCGACACCAAAGGCATCCAAATGGCCTGGGCTGGCGCCATTGGCCCCGTCCGAGATCGCCTGACCAAATCTGGACTGATGCACCGCATCGGCGAATCCAATTTCCATACGGAACTCGCCTACGCCATGGGAGAAATCGACCCAAAAACCGGCGCTTCCGACATCGCCCTTCAATCCTTCCGACCCGAAGGGGAATGACCCACGACTCCAACATCGCAATGACATGAAAATCGAACAGATCTACACCGGATGCCTCGCACAGGGGGCTTACTACATCGAGTGCTGTGACGAAGCCGTCGTCATCGACCCCCTCCGGGAGGTCCAACCCTACCTCGACCGCGCCGAGGCGGGCGG
>CBFHWV010000041.1:12436-15497 GCA_965659565.1 uncultured Flavobacteriales bacterium | reverse complement strand
CATCGCACAACAGGTAAATGTCGTCTCCGATGAGGTTGGCGTTGGGCCCGTTGAATTCACCGGTCGGCGTCGTGCTGGTCTCCATCGGGTAGCAGGCGCTGTAGCCGCAATTGTTGTCCGTGAAGCACACCTCGTAGAGGCCCAGTCCGCTGGTCGGGGTGAAGAAGGTGTTGAACTCGGTGGGGTCGGAGAAGAATCCGGTGCCCTGGCTGACACTCCAAGAGCCTCCAACGGGGTCCACCTCACAGTCTGCCGTGGCGGAGTATACGAGACCGCCTGCGGCAGGCAGGTCCTCCACGGGTTGTGGGTTGGTCGTGGTGCAGTTGTAGACCGTGAAGCTGAAGTCCTCCACCGGCGCGTTCGGACCGGTGACCAGGACGACCTCCACCAAGTCTCCAAGGGACACTTCGATGTCGGTGTGTGCCGTGAAAACGTCAAAGCTGGTCAAGACATAGCTGCTCTCGTTGCCATCGGCGTCGGTCACCGTGACCTCGAGGAAGTTGTCGCCTCCCCAGCCTGTGGGGTCTGAGGCGTACATGTAGAGGAGCAGTGGTCCGGCGTCTGGCGTGGTGTATCCTCCTGCGAACTGAACGCTGTAGAGGCTGTCACACACTGGCGGGATGGTGACTTCCGGGATCACCTGGGTGACCTGTTCAATGTTGAACACCCGCTGACCTTGACACCCGTCATCATTGGTCACGAGGATGCGGTAAGAACCCGGGGTGGCACCAATGGCGGTGTCGCCGAGCTCGGTTTGGGGAATGACAATCTCGCCTCCGGCACCGTTCCAGTCGCCGTCCCATTGGTACTCCACGAAGGTGTCCATGGCGTCGTCACACACGCTCACAATGGCGGTGTCGTCTCCGCAAATCGGGTTGGGCTCGATGCACACATCCGGGAGGAAGTACAGGCTCTGGTAGATGAAGAAGTCCTGCGAGGCGGAACAGCCTTCGTCGATGGTGGCGGTGACGTTGAACGTGCCGCCGAAACCATACGTGCATTCCGGGCCGGAGCATCCGAGCGACCACGCATAGCTGTCGAAGTCATCGTTGCACGTGATGGTCGTTTCCTGACCGGAGCAAATGCTGAAGTCGCCTTCCACCGTCAGTGCCGGCAATTCCACGTTGATCACTTCGACAACGTATTCGAGAACGGTTTCGCCAACGGGCGTGCCGTCATCCGTGGCGGTGACCGTGAGGTCGTAGACCCCCACATTGTCCGGGGTTCCGGCGAGGTAGGCGTCGAGGTAGGTGATGCCGTCTTCGACGTAGGTGCCGTTGTTGGTGACCGCGCCGATGTCGGTGAGTTCAATGCTCACCGTTTGGCCATCCTCCGGAGCGAGGAAACCCAGGTTGAGGTCCAGCGTATCATTGAGGCACACATACAGGGTGTCTCCGCAGCCGTTGCCGGGCGTTTCCGTTGGGATGGGGGCTTGGTTCGGGTCCGCACCAGAGACATTGATGCAGAAGTCCTTGCCGTCGAGCCACATGCAACCGTCCTGTTCGGAAGGTCCAGCGCCATACGGCCCGTTGTAGCTGTCATCTTGGAAGTTGAAACGACCAAACTGGACGAAGTTGTCCTGGTTGTTTTGGACGTCCACCCCCACCGTGGCGGGGTCCGGCCCGCAGCATCCGCCTGATCCACCGACGTCTCCGTGCGCCCATTGCATGGTTTCGTAGCAGAGTTGGACGTTGCCGCTTCCACCACCAACGGCGATGGAGCCGTCCGAGGAGAAGACGACCTGGTAGCTCACCGTGCGGTCGTCGTGGTTGTTGTAGTACCCGACATCGACCCAGTTCACATAGACGGCATCTGGCGTGATCCGGTAATAGATGTCGCCGGTGAGGCGGTAGTCCGCATCTCCCCAGTATCCGGAGATGATGTTGTAGTCGGAGTCCGGCAGCTCTTCCGGCGTCCAGTCGATGACCGGCTCGGTGAAGGAAATGAGGCCCTTGGAGTTGATGTAAAACTCATTGTACTCCAAGCCGAACAGGTTGAAAGTAAAGGGCAGGGACAGGGGACCGTGGGCATAGTCCACATCGACGCCCGCACCGCCGGTGAACTGTTGCATGTCCGGTGATCTCTGTGTAGCTCTCGTCGGGCTCGATCCAGCAATCGCAGCTGGCCGACCGGGTGAGGCGCTCCTGCTTCCGGCGCGCCTTGCGCTCCAGATACTCCGGCGTCTCCTGGTGGCGTTTGATCACGGCGATGACCGCCTCCTGATCGTACCCTTCCCAATTGCGGTAGGCCTCCCACTCGTCGCGGTCCATCATCATCACGGCGAATTCAAAACCGCCGTATTTGCTGTGGATGGCCTCGATGTCAGCCGGCAGGGCATCCTGCGCAAGGCCGAGGGAAGAGAGGGAGACGAGGGTCAGGGCAAAGAGGAGTGCTCTCATGGGTAGTTGGTTCTCGCGGGGGCGCAATATACCCCAATGAACACGCCCCACAGAGGCGTGTGCCATGCGCGGGTTCAGCGGCGGCCACGAATCACCAATGAAACCTTCTTTTGGGGCCGTCGGTTGCACTTCTCGAGGCCGTCTTGCACCGTACTTTTGACCTTGCCCATGACGAACATCCGGAACTTCTGCATCATCGCCCACATCGACCACGGCAAGAGCACGTTGGCCGACCGCCTGCTTCAGGCCACAGGGACGGTATCTGATCGCCAGCTGCAGGAGCAGACCCTGGACGACATGGACTTGGAGCGCGAGCGCGGCATCACGATCAAGAGCCACGCCATCCAAATGCGCCACACCCAAGGCGGCGAGGAGTATGTGTTCAACCTGATCGACACCCCGGGACACGTCGACTTCAGCTACGAAGTGAGCCGGTCCATCGCGGCTTGTGAGGGTGCCCTGCTGATCGTAGACGCCACACAAGGCATCGAAGCGCAGACCATTTCCAACCTCTATCTCGCCATTGAGCACGATTTGGAGATCATTCCCGTCCTCAACAAAATGGACCTGCCCAGTGCGGATCCCGAGGAGGTGACCGATCAAATCGTGGACCTCATCGGGTGCGACCCGGAGGACGTGTTGCCGGCCAGCGGCAAGACCGG
>CBFHWV010000041.1:10934-12227 GCA_965659565.1 uncultured Flavobacteriales bacterium | reverse complement strand
AGATCGGCGTGCTGGGACTGGATCTGCAGCCCGAGACCACAGTGGGCACCGGCAACGTCGGGTACATCATTTCGGGCATCAAGGACGCCAAGGAGGTCAAGGTGGGCGACACCCTGACGTTGGCGGCGTCGCCTTGTAACGAGGCCGTCAAGGGGTTTGAGGATGTCAAGCCCATGGTCTTTGCCGGCATCTATCCGGTCGATACCGAAGACTATGAGGAGCTTCGGTACAGCATGGAGAAGCTGCAGCTGAATGACGCCTCCCTCGTGTTCGAACCGGAGAGCTCGGCCGCCCTTGGTTTCGGATTTCGTTGCGGATTCTTGGGCATGCTCCACATGGAAATCGTCCAGGAGCGGCTGGAGCGCGAGTTCAACATGACCGTCATCACCACGGTCCCCAACGTGAGCTACATCTGTCACCCCAAAAAGGGCGACGCCATCGTCATCAACAACCCGTCCGAGTTGCCCGACCCCGGCAAACTGGACCATGTGGAGGAGCCTTTCATCAAAGCCCAGGTCATCACAAAGGCCGAGTACGTCGGCGCGGTGATGACCTTGTGCATCGACAAGCGCGGGGTGTTGCAAAACCAGGTCTATCTGACGTCCGACCGCGTGGAGCTGTCCTTCTCCATGCCGCTGGGCGAAATCGTCTTCGACTTCTACGACAAGTTGAAGAGCGTGTCCCGCGGCTATGCCTCGTTTGACTACTTCCCGGACCAGTACCAGCCTTCCCAACTCGTCAAGTTGGACATTTTGATCAATGGCGATCAGGTGGACGCCTTGTCGGCGCTGGTACACCGGTCCAACGCCTTTGAGTTGGGCAAGAAAATCTGCGCGAAGCTCAAAGAATTGATCCCACGCCAGCAGTTCATGATCGCCCTTCAGGCGGCCATCGGGGCCAAGATCATCGCTCGGGAGACGATCAAGCCGGTCCGGAAGGACGTGACGGCGAAGTGCTACGGCGGTGACATCACGCGGAAGCGGAAGCTGCTCGAGAAGCAGAAGAAGGGCAAGAAGCGCATGCGTCAGGTCGGCTCCGTGGAGGTGCCGCAGGAGGCCTTCCTCGCCGTCCTCAAGCTCGATTGATCAGGCCTGTCCGGCCGCCAGTTTGTTCTTGTTGGCCAGCTGGCCGCAGGCGGCATCGATGTCCTCTCCGCGGGAGCGGCGGACGTTGACCACCATGTTGAACTTGTTTTCGAGGACGTCCTTGAATTCGTCCGTCTTGGTCGCGTCCGCTTTCTGAAACAGCGCGTCGTCGATGGGGTTGTACTCGATGAGGTTCACCTTGCAGGGC
>CBFHWV010000041.1:10204-10839 GCA_965659565.1 uncultured Flavobacteriales bacterium | reverse complement strand
CTTTTCGTGGAAGTACACGAGCGCATCCCGCAAGCTCGCGAGGTCGTTGGTCTCGTTGATCTCCATGATCCGGTTCCGCTTGGCATCCTCTGCCGCGTGGAGGCTCAGGGCCAGGTTGAACTTGACCTCGTCATCGCCCAGTTTGCGGATCATTTTGGCGATTCCGGCAGTGGACACCGTGATGCGCTTCGGGCTCATGCCCAATCCAGGTGTGCCGGTGATGCGGTCCACCGACTCGAGGACGTTGCGGTAATTCAGCAAGGGCTCGCCCATGCCCATGTAGACAATGTTGGTGAGCCTGTGTTGGTGGTGGCGCTCGGCGAGCATGGCGATGTGGCGCACCTGGTCGACGATTTCGCCCGCGGTCAAGTTGCGCAGCAGCTTGAGCTTTCCCGTGGCGCAAAAAGCGCAAGACAAGCTGCATCCCACTTGGCTGCTGATGCAGGCGGTCATTCGGTCTTTGGCGGGGATGAGCACCCCTTCTACCACCTTGCCGGGCTCGATGGGAAAGGCACACTTGACCGTCCCATCCCGGCTGACTTGCTCCTCCTCGGGCGCGATGGGCGCGAGGGTGTACGCCTCGGACAGGGCCTCCCGCAAAGCCTGCGGGAGATTGGTCATGTCGTCAAATCGGG
>CBFHWV010000041.1:0-10098 GCA_965659565.1 uncultured Flavobacteriales bacterium | reverse complement strand
GTCGGTTGTGGCGGCCATGCAGCCGCGAAGTTAGCGCGAAGGACAGGGGCGCTCAGGCGAGCGCGGCCCCGAACCCACTTGACTCATCCCGGGAGACCAGTTCTGCCATGCGGCGGCGCAGGTCTTCGCGTTTGCGGACGGCCAGCGCAATTTCCTTGCCGTTGACCAGCGTGATGGAATTCGTGCGGTAGTTGCACTGGCGAATCTTGTTCAAGTGCACCAACTGGCTGTTGTGGACGCGGACAAACTTGGGATTGTCAATCAGGTTCTCGACGTACTTCAGGTTTTTGGACACCATCAGTCGGCTGCCATCGCTCTTGTAGATGCAGGCATAGCTGCCACTCGCCTCGACGTGCAGGATCTCCGAATGGCGGATGAAGTGGCGTTGGCCGGAAGTGGTCACCTCGAGCTTCCGATGGAAGTCGCCGTTCTCCAGCATTTTGACGCGGAAATGCTCTTGGATGCGGCCGGCGCAGGCCTTGAGGTCCACAGCATCGACAGGCTTCAACAAGTAGTCGAAAGCCTGGCGGCGAATCGCGTCGATGGCATAGTCCTGATACGTGGTATAGAAGACCACATAGAATTCGCGGTCGTCAAACCGGTCGATCAGATCGAGGCCGCTTTCAAAGGGCATTCGAATGTCTACAAACACGATGTGGGGCCGGCCGCTTCGAATGGCATCGTATCCAATTCGGGCATTCGGGGCTTGGTCAATCACACGGATGAACGGACAGTGGCGTTCAATCTGGCTGTGCAGCACCTCGCGGGCTGGCGCTTCATCATCCACGATGATGGCATCGAGTTGGGCGGTCATTGGCTGAAGATTTGGTCGTCGCATGGGGAATTTGGCGTTTCCCACAAGCGTACAAACTCGAATATACGAATTAGACCTGTAAAATGTCAAATTCGCAGACGATAGAATTGAGTTTGTAGTCGTTTTAGTCTTCTCTTGCCTGCGCGAAAGCCAAGTCCAAAGTGGAATAGAGGTCCACATCGAGGTGGTTCACTTTTCCCTTCGGCCGTCGGAATCCCGTCCGCACCGCCACCAGGTCCAAGTCGTGCACGGCGAGGATGTACTGGCCGTGGAGCCCGACATAGGCGGTGAAGGCATGCCCCTGATGTTGGCCCATCCAGACTTGATACCCGTAGTGCTGAATGTTGGCGCCATCTGGGAGGAGCCCCACTGGAGCCATCAGGTCGGCCATGTAGTCCAGGTCAATCAGTTGCACGCCGTCGACCCGACCAGAGTCCAACAGGAACTGTCCGAGCCGCGCATATTCCTTGGCCCGTGTGTAGAAGCAGCAATAATTGCGCTCGTGCCCACGGTTGTCGATGGCCCATTCTGCCGATTCTGCGCACCCGAGCGGTTGCCAAATGCGGCGTTCAAACCATCGCCCAAGCGGTTCGTCCACCAAACCGATCAGGATCTCCTGAAGCAGGAGGGTGTTGCCACCTTGGTAGGCCCATGGCGTGCCTGCCGTGCCGTCCACGGCATAAGTCGCAGTCCGTTCCAGCACGTCGTTGCCGTAGGTCGACCGCGCCATGAAGCCCACCGGGTTCTTGTAGTTCTCGCCAAAAGGGATGCCGCTGCGCATTTGCAGCAGGTGCTCGACCGTCAGCGCGGCTCCCGGGCCTTCCGAGAATCGGGGCAAGAATTTGGAAACGGGGTCATCCACGGACAGCAGACCGTCGGTCACGGCCGCACCCATGGCGAGGGCGGTGAAGGTTTTGGCCACGCTGAAGGAATTGGTGCGCATCGTGTCCGCACCTGCGATGCGGTCAGACGTCCAGTCCAGGAGAAGGGAGTCCTGAAGCACCAACGCAATGGCGACCGTTCCTTGGGCATGGTTGGAGTCCAGAACATGGGCCGGCAGCTGGTCGGAGAACCGGCTGTGTTTGGGCCAGACCTTGGGGGTCGGGGAGGCGTGCAACGTTCGCGTGGACTTGAACGGCAAGTCGTCCACTTGGGCGCTGCGGTATCCGCGGAGATAGCACTCGCGCAGGCCTTGCCACACATGTCCATTGTCGGTGATGAAGCTGAGGGTGACCAGGCCGAGGGCGGCTCCGAGGGTCCAGGCGAGAATGCGGTTCATGGGGTCGAAGGGTGGCGGCGGCCACCAAGCACGTCCAGCAGGTGGCTGGTCAAGGCGTCCCGAACGGCATTGCGGTCGATGGCCCGCTCGGATTCGCGGGCGAGACTGGTCACCCCGCGGTCCGTGATGCCGCATGGCACGATGAGGTTGAAGAAATCGAGGTCGGTGTCGAGGTTGAAGGCGAGGCCATGCATGGTGACCCACCGGCTGCATTTGACCCCGATCGCACAAATTTTGCGGGCGCCCATGCCCGCTTCCGGATCGACCCACACGCCGGTCAGGCCGTGCACCCGTCCCGCTGTGACGCCCCAATCCGCACAGGTCCGGATGACGGCTTCTTCCAATTGCCGGAGGTACCAACCGATGTCGGTCCGGAACTGATCGAGGTCGAGAATGGGGTAAGCCACCAATTGACCGGGCCCGTGGTAGGTGATGTCTCCGCCGCGGTTGATTTCGTGGTACTCCACGCCAAGTTCGGTCAGGCGCTCCGGGGAGACGACGACATGGTTGGCATCCCCGCTCTTGCCGAGGGTCAGCACGTGGGGGTGCTCCACGAAGAGGAGGTGGTGTTCGGGCCAGGGAAAGTCCGCGGGGTCGTCGCCCTCGGCCCGCCCCGTCTCCGGCAGACCGGCACGGCGGCGTTTGATCTTCCGATCCACCGCGTCCTTGAGCAGGGTTTCTTGGAGGTCCCAGGTGGGCTTGTAATTGGCGCGGCCCAAGTCGCGCACCTTCACTTCAGGCGTCATCCCATTTTGGCGAGTTCGCGCTTGAGGTAGTCGATGTGGCGGATGTCCACCGGATCGACAGCGGCGTCCTCAGCCATGCGCAAGGACAGCCAGTCGCCGAGGTGGACGAGGTGCATCCAGCGCTGGAGCCGGGTGTCCCCGAGGGCCTTGACTTCGGAGACCTGCGCTCCGGCTTCACGGAAGAGGTCTTTGCACAGCCGCATGCGTTCGCCGGTTCGCGGATGGTCTTCCGAGGTGTGCAAGAAAAGGGCGGTGAGGCGGTCATCTCCGCTTTCCCAACCGACCAGCTCGTTGTGGTTCATCTCCGGGAAGACGTGGTGGTTGCAGAGCCGCTTGGCGTTTTCGTTGAGTTGCTGGCGCCAACGGACGAGCACCGGTTCCAATGCGGCATCGGCGTACAACAGTGGCTCGGTGGTGCGCAGCAGGGCTGTCCACTGGTCGGCCATGGACACCGTCTCGGTTTGCGTGGACCGCAAGAGGTCGGCTGCAGCATCGACGTCCGCCAGGACATCTGGCGCATCCGCAGGCGCGTGACCGAGGGCCGAAAAATGGTGGAGAAGGCCGGTTACGGCCCAGCCGAATTGGGAGCGCGGGGGTTGGCCACCCGGCACTTTCAGGCAGGGCCATCCGTGCGCTTCGGCCAGCGCGCCCAGCTGGCCGCCGGACGTGAGGGCGCGCACTTGGGCGCCGGCCGCCACAGCGGCGTCGAGGGCGGTCAGCGTTTCTTCCGTGTTGCCGCTGTAGCTGCAGGCGATGACGACGGTAGACGGGCCAACCCAGGCGGGAATGCGGTAATCGTGGCCGCTGGCGATGGGCACGTTGGCGGAGTCCGCCAGCAGGCCGGCCAAAAACCGGCCGCCAATCCCGGAGCCGCCCATGCCGAGGACCAACACGCGGTCGTGCGGAGGGGGGGTGGTCGGAAGGGCTTGCGTGGCCATGGAAGCGGCCGCACCGGAGAGCTGTTCGGGGAAGGAGGCGATGAGGTCGCGCATGCGTTCTTGGGTCACGTCTAAAGTACTGCTGCGCAACGGGCAGAGGAGGCCTAATTTCGCCGAGCCGTCTGTCAACCCGATTCCCCATGATCCGATCCGAACAGGAACGCGTCCGCCTCGAGAGCCTGTCCCAGCTGCGCCAGTTGGGCATCGACCCTTATCCCGCCCCGGCTTACCCCGTGGACACCCATGCCGGCCCGCTGTGTGCGGACTTTGCCGACGACCGTGAAGTGTGCTTGGCCGGGCGCATTCTCTCCCGCCGCATCATGGGCAAGGCTTCCTTTGCCGAGCTTCAGGATTCAACGGGCAAGATCCAGATTTACCTCAACCGCGATGAGCTTTGCCCTGGCGAGGACAAGGCGATGTACAACACCGTCTTCAAGAAGCTCCTCGACCGCGGCGACATCGTTGGCGTGAAGGGGACCACGTTCACCACCCAGACCGGTGAGCCGAGTGTGTTGGTCAAGGAACTCATTGTGCTGAGCAAGTCCATCCGCCCGTTGCCCTCGGTCAAGACCGATGAGGACGGCAAGGTGCACGACGCCTTCACCGATCCTGAGCTCCGCTACCGGATGCGGTATGTCGACCTCGTGGTCAATCCCGAAGTCAAGCGCACCTTCGAGGCCCGCAGCCGGGTGATCCAGGCCATGCGGGACGCCTTCACCGAGAAGGGCTGGCTCGAGGTGGACACCCCGGTGCTGCAGGCCATTCCCGGTGGTGCAGCGGCCCGCCCGTTTGTCACGCACCACAATGCATTGGACATTCCCCTCTACCTGCGGATCGCCAATGAGCTCTACCTGAAGCGCCTCATCGTGGGCGGCTTCGACGGCGTCTTTGAATTCTCCCGGAACTTCCGCAACGAGGGCATGGACCGGACGCACAATCCGGAATTCACGGTTCTCGAGCTGTACGTCGCCTACCAGGACTACCACTGGATGATGGAGACCATCGAGCAACTGCTCGAGCGCGTTTGCCAAGCCGTCCATGGCACCAACACCGCCACGTTGGAGGGCAACACCATCGACTTTGCGCCGCCTTACCGCCGGCTGTCGATGCGGGATGCCATCCTCGAGCACGCCGGCGTCGACATCGACGGCATGGACGAAGCCGCCCTGCGCGGGGCCTGCGCCTCCCTCGGCATTGAGGTGGACGACAGCATGGGCAAGGGCAAGCTGATCGACGAGATCTTCGGCGAGAAATGCGAGCACCACATGGTCCAGCCCACGTTCATCACGGATTACCCCGTGGAGATGTCGCCCCTCACCAAGGCCCACCGCGACAAGCCCGGCTACACGGAGCGCTTCGAGCTCTTCATCAACGGCACGGAAGTGGCCAACGCGTATTCGGAGCTCAATGACCCCATCGACCAGCGCGAGCGCTTCGAGGACCAGCTGGCCTTGGGCGAGCGCGGGGACGACGAGGCGATGTTCATCGACCAGGACTTCCTCCGGGCGTTGGAATACGGCATGCCGCCGACCAGCGGCGTCGGCATCGGTGTGGACCGCTTGGTGATGATGCTGACCGACCAGCGCTCCATTCAAGAGGTCCTCTTTTTCCCGCAGATGCGGCCGGAGGTCTTCCGGAGCGGCCCAGACTTGGGGGCCTTGGAGGCCATGGGCATTCCCGCAGATTGGGCGCCGCATGTGGCGGCCGCCGGGTTCGACACCCCGGAGGCCATTCGCGAGGCCAAGCCGGCGGCGCTGCGGGAGAAGCTCAATGGCTTCCGCAAGAAGAACAAGCTCGACCTGCCGGCCCTGCAGCTCGAGGAGGTCGAAAGCTGGTCCGCATGACGGCGCCCGCGCGCACCTGCGTCGCCGCGGTGTGGTCGGTGATCCTGTTGTTCCTCGCCTCCTGCGCACCGGGCGGGCATGGGAAAGACAGCGCGAATGCGGCTGCAATCCAGAAGGACAGCACCACAGTCATCCTGTCGAAGTATTACTCGAGTCGGAATTACCGGAACTGGTTGGACCACTTGCAGGACAGCCTGGGTGGTTCGCCCCTCCGGTTCGTTCAGGCCTACGGGCTGGACTCCCTCACGCTGGAGGCTGAGTTGGGTGAGGCCGACGCGGTTGTGTTGACCGGCGGAGAGGACATCCACCCGGGCCGGTATGGCCAAGCGGGGGACACGGTCCGGTGCGGGCGCATCGATGAAGAACGCGACCGGGTCGAGCACCACTTGCTGGACGCTGTATACCGGGAGGCCTTGCCCTGTCTGGGCGTGTGCCGCGGCTTGCAGGTGATGAACGTCCATGGCGGAGGGTCTTTGCGCCCGCACTTGCCCGATGACGGGTTTGAAGGCCACCGGGGCGGTGAGCCTGGAAGCACCCGAGACACCCTGCATGCCGTGTTGGTCCAGTCACCGTGGTCGTCCGGTTCGACCTCGTGGGCTGCGGGTCAAAGCGCCGCAGTGGTCAGCCACCATCACCAGGGCATCGGGCGGTTGGCGTCGGGATTTGAACCTTGGGCCATGGCGCCAGACGGCCTGATTGAAGGCATTCGGTGGACGGACACCACGGCGATGTCGTTCCTCGTCGGGGTCCAGTACCATCCGGAGCGGTCCGTGTCGGGCTCGGTGTTGACCGACGGACTGGGTGCGGCCTTGTTGGAAGCCGCGAGCCAGACCGACTGACGCGCGCCTCAGGGCGCCTGATCGGCGAGCTGGGTCAAGGAGCGGCCATCATGGCGGGCCATCTCTTCCATCCACACTGCCACTGCGTCTGCGAAGTTGGATTTCTGTGCGTCTCGAATGGGCGTGGATGGGGGGAACTCCTCCCGGAGGTGGTCCACTTGTTGGCCGTTTTTCCAGAAGCGGAAGCAAACGTGCGGCCCGGTCGCCAGGCCGGTGCTGCCCACGTAGCCGATGACATCTCCCTGTCGGACGGCCTGGCCTTCTTTGACGTTGCGGCGGCTCATGTGCAGGTATTGCGTCGTGTAGGTGCTGTTGTGGCGCACCTTGACGTATTTCCCGTTGCCCTTGGTGTAGCTGGCCTTCACGACCACGCCGTCGCCCACCGAGACGATGGGGGTTCCATGCGGTGCGGCGTAGTCGGTGCCGAGGTGGGCCTTGACCTTCTTCAGGACGGGGTGAAAGCGCTTTTTGTCGAAGCGGCTGGAGATGCGGCTGAATTCGACGGGTGCTTTGAGGAACGCCTTGCGAAGGCTGGCGCCCGTCTCGTCGAAATGGTCCATCCCGTCGCCTTGGTCAAAGGCAAAGGCGGGAAAGTTTCGTCCGCGGTGCACGAACTCCGCAGCGAGGATGCGCGGCATGCCATCGGCTTCCTCGCCCACATAATTCCGCTCGTACAGGATGCGGAAGCGGTCTCCGGCTTGGATGCGGCTGAAGTCGATGGTCCATGCGTAGACCTGCGCCATGGCGAGGGCCAACGTGGTGGAGTGCCCCTCATTGTCCAGCACCTGGTACAAGCTGCCTTGCACTTCGCCTTCCACGAAGTCGCGGCGGGTTTCTGAAGGAAAGGCCCCTTTGCGCGCGCGGCCTTCAGCATCGAGGTCAAACACCACATAGTCCTTGCGGTTGATGAGGTAGACAAAGTGGCGGGCGCGGCCATCGGGACCGCGAAACAGCCGCCAATCCTGTCCGGCCTTCATGCGGCGAACGTCATAGACCTCCCGTTGATCGGTGGCGATGCGGTGCAGGACTTGCGCACCGACCCCGGCAGGGGACAACAGGTGGGACAGGCTTTGGCCCGACCGAACCGTGCCGGATTCCACGCGGAGTGCCACGCTGTCGGGCAGGCCGAAACGCTGGGCTTCCTGCTCGTCGATGGTGAGCGTGGGCTCGGGCGCTTCGGCTTTCGCCTTCACCGCCAAGGCCGTGGGATTGCCGTCCCCCTCCCCCGACGTTCCGCAATTGCAGAGCAAGGCGGCAACGGCAGTCAGGGCCAGGAAAACGGAGGGAATTCGAAGCATGGGTGGGAACCGGCAATTTGCTTCCGGTCTACAGCGAAACGGCGGAGCTTGGCGGAAAGTTTTGCCGCGCTCGCCTTTTAACGAATTCGGCTGGCAGGAGCCGCGCTCACTTGTGGGGGAGGTGCGTCAGGACCCAGCTTTTGCCCCATTCTGCCCGCTCCTGGTCCGTCCAGAGTTCGGGGAAGAAGATGAGGGATTGGAACCGGGGCGGCAGGTATTTCTGCCAATTCGTGCCGCCGGTGGCAGCGATGTCCACCGGGTCCATGTGCAGGTGCCGCACCGCACTCCGGTAATGCGACAAGGGCCAATGCACGTTGACGAGTTCATCGAGGGCCCGCAGGGCCTGCTTGAGGTCTTCGGTCTGCTCTTCTTTCGGTAGCCCCAACCACTTTTTGCGCAGGTTCGTGTAGTAGCGGTCCTCTGCAAAGTGCACGATGCGGTCGCGGTACTTCTCTTCGAATTGCTTCAGGGTCAAGGTGGGCTTGCCGGTGGCGAGTTCCGTGGCCCCTCGCCGCCAGTAGAGCGCGTCAAACAACGGGTCGAGGTCGTCGAACGAATGGTCGACGTATTGGTCGCGGAGCTCCTGGTGAACCAGCCGGTCCATGGAGGTGCATGCGATTTCGATGAGGCGGTATTGGACACTTTGAAACCCACTCGAGGGAAGCAAGGACATCCGGAATTGGAGGAACTGCTGGTGGTCGAGGCCGTGAACCATCACGTCGAAACTGCGGACGAGGTTTTCGAAGTAGCGGTTCACCCGCTGGACGCGCTCGAGCATGGTGGCCCCATCGATCTCGGGGTCTTCGTGGACCTGGCGGATTTCGTGGAGGGAGAGCTTGAAATACAGCTCCGTGATCTGGTGGTAGGTGATGAAAATCTCCTCGTCGGGAAACGGGGTCACCGGGTGCTGTAGGCTGAGCAGGGTGTCGAGGTTGACGTAGTCCCAATAGGTGGGGAAGTCCGCATAGAGCAGGCCATCGAGGTAGGACGTGAGGTCCTGCCCCATGGCGGCATATTTCTCCTGAAGGAGCTTGAGCCGGGACAGCACCCCGGGGTCAAAAGAATCGGCTTCGGCCATGCCGGCAAGTTACGGCTGGTGAGCAGCGGTTCCTCCTGCCGCATGTGGGCTGTGGTCTTGCAGGAGTTCAATGCGAACTGACCCCACAACCAGGTCGGATTCCACCAACACCGGAATCCGCCGCGCATCGGCGCTGACGTACACCGTCAGGTCATCATTGCTTTTCCAGATGCGCCCCTCCTGAACCACTGGCGAGAAGCGCCAACAATCGTACGTCCCCGAGGGCACGCGGACCTGTTCTCGACCGGTCAACCGCGCCCGAACAGAGTGGACCTTGCCGTCGACCAGTGTCGGGACTTCGATGAGGTCTCCAGTGGCCATGTTTTCGAGGGGCAAGCTGCGGGCGTAATAGAAGGCGGACACCAGGTCCTGGCAGCCATCTGGCACGGAGAGGTGGTCGACCCGGCCGTGGTGTTGCACGGCAGCGGTGTTCTGCACAGCGTCAAAGGCGATGTCCCGCTCCAACCGGTATCCGCCTTCTTTCACACTTCGGATGAACCGGTGCGGAAACAATCCGGCGCGGTCCAGGTGGGTCTCGTAGTGGTCGCGCACCTTGAAGACCCAGTCAAACGCGCCGGTGCTGCGGCCGGTTCCCACCACCTGCCAAGTGGACCGTTCGCCATAATCGGGCCCGGGCGAAACGGCCAATTGGGCCTGGCCCGCTGTGATGAAACCATACCGAACCCGATACTGGAGAAGCTCGCCTTGAAAAGGAAGGTGATGCGGTTGTTCTCCTGGACGTGTGACCTGCTCTTGGCCTTGACCCAAGAATGGAAAGAGGAGCAGGAACAGAATGGAGGGCCGCATCATGCCCAAGCCACGCAAGGACCGTGCCTGGAAGTGCTCAGTCTTGTCCCAAGTGGGCGATGCACTTGAGCTCAACGGCGATGGGGGTCGGCAGGGCGCCGATTTCCATGGTGGTCCGGCAGGGCCGGCGCGCGGGGTCCACGTGTTCGAAGTGCTCGCGGTAGACCCGGTTCCACGTGCCGAAATCGCGCTGCATGTCGGTCAGGAACACGGTGATGTCCACCAGATCCTCCCATTTCGCGCCTTCGGCTTCGAGGATGGCCTTCACGTTGGCCAGTACGCCGCGCGCCTGGGCCTCGAAGTCGAACTCGACGAAGTGGCCGTTGTGGTCCTGCTTCAAGCCGGGCACGCCTTCATCGTGCGCGCCGCTGCCGGGGATGCGCGGGCCGACGCCGCTGAGAAAAAGAAGGTCGCCGACGCGGCGGGTCAAAGGGTACAGGCCGACGGGCTTGGGG
>CBFHWV010000040.1:7155-16037 GCA_965659565.1 uncultured Flavobacteriales bacterium | reverse complement strand
GCCGTGGTGATGTCGCCGAGGCTGAGGTAGTACTGGTGACCGATGTTCCAGGTGCCGAACAGCAGGGCCGGAACCATGGCGACGATCACGAGGAACATGGTCCGCTTGAGGTCGATGCCATCCCGGACGTGCACCCCTTTCGAGGTGGTGTGGCCAGGGGTGAACAGGAAGGTCTCGAGGGCGTCAAAGACGACCCAGAAGCGCTTGAGTTTGCCCTCTCCGGTGAAGTTGGGCTTGACGCGCTCGTCGATGAGTTTGTGCAGTGCCTTCATGATGATGTGCTTCTCTGTGGTGCGATCAGGCGAATTCCTCCATCATTTGATCGAGGCCTTTCCGAACGATGTCCTGAACGGCAAGCTTGGACGTGCAGACGTATTCGCACAGGGCGAAGTCCTCGGGAGCCACTTCGTAGATCCCAAGCTTCTCCATCCGGTCGATGTCGCCGACCATGATGGACTTGATGAGTTGAACGGGGTAAATGTCAAAGGGGAAGACGGCGTCGTACTGGCCGCTGACCACGAAAGCCCGCTCCTCGCCGTTGTTGTTGGTGTTCAAATCGAACTCCTTGGACTTCGGCATCAACCACGTGGGGAAGGCGCGGGAGGCGCTGAACTTGTCGAGTCCGGGACCGAGCCAACCCTTGGTCAAGAAGAACAACGGCTCGTGGCCTTCCGGGATGCAGGTCACCTGCTGGTCAAAGAACCCGAGGGCGCCTTCTTCTCCGCGCTGGGTGCCCGTGAGCACCGTGCCGGAAATGACGCGGGTGTCTTCCATCATCACCCGATCCTGAACGAGGTGGGCCATCGGCGTGCCGATGGTGGTCTCGAGCATGGCGGGCTGGGAACGGCTTCCGGTCAGGGCCACCGTCCGCTTGCCGACAAAACGTCCAGCCGACAGGCCCTCGCCAATGTTGGCCACGTCTTGGATGCTCAAGGTCCAGACCTCCTCCCCTTTGTTCATGGGGGCCACGTGGTGAATCTGAACCCCGACGTTTCCAGCCGGGTGGGGTCCTCCAAAAGCGGTGACCTCTGCATCGGCACAGCCATCAAACGTGGTGTCTCCGGTTTGGACGCCGAGCTGGACTTTTTTGCCGTCGGAGAGCAATGCCTTCAGGAAGGTCAGGCCCTTTTGGACGTCCTCCATCCGACCTCCGACCACTTGGGCTGCGGATGGCGCCAACGGTGCCGAGTCGAATGTGCTGACGAAAATGTCACGGGGCGCACTCTCGGGCTTGGGCATCACGTCGAACGGGCGCTGGCGCAACATGGGCCAGAATCCGTGGGCCAACATGGCCGACCGCACCTCCTCGCCGCTGGCGCTGCCCGCCACCAGTCCAGAGAAGGTCACTTCCCCATCACCGCCGGCGACCACATCCACGCGAAGGATGCGGCGCTTCTCACCGCGAACCGGCTCTTGAACCGTGCCCGAGATGGCGCTGACGAATTGGATGGACGGGTTTTTCTTGTCCGTGAACAGGACTTCTCCAGCCTTCACTTCCGCGCCGGCCTTGACGGCCATTTTGGGAATGAGACCTTGAAAATCGGTGGGGTGCAGCGAGAATCGATCTGCAGCGGAAAGGGCATGGGAGTCACCATGGGCGCCGCCTTTCAGGCGAATGTCCAGGCCTTTCCGGATCTTGACGGGTGCAGGCATGTGCAGAGTACGTGCGGGATTTGCGCGGCAAATGTATAGCCTACGAGTCCTTCAGTCATGGTCCAAGGGCACAGCCTGCTTCCCCTTGTCCACATTCGGGTGGTGAGCGCGGACAACCGGTATTTTCGCAGGGTGCGCATCCTGAACTCCCCCCTGCGGAATGTCCAACCCAGATTGGCGGCCTGTCTGGCCGCAACGGCGATGTGGGCCCACCTCGGCACAGCGGTCGCCCAAGTGCCGGTGGCCTTCACTGCGCCGCACATCAAGTCGGTCCGCCTCCACCCACCTGGCGCCCCGCTCGGGGGCCCCTTCATGGAGCTCAACGGCGAGGCCGGGTTGGTCCTTCGCTATGACGACCTCAGCGGAGACTGGCCGGACCACGAGTGGACTTTGGTGCACTGCCTCTCGGATTGGTCGGCCTTTTCGGACTTGACCGACTGGGACTTCCTGGAGGGCTGGGCCCCGGACGACCTCGAGCAAGTGGACAACAGTTTCGGCGGCGCCATCCCTTTTGCCCACGTCTCCTCCCCCATTCCCTCGCGTGACCTTCGGCCCACCCGAAGCGGCCACTATCTCCTGGTGGTCCACGAGGCCGGCGATCCCGATGCGGTGGTTCTTCTCCGCCGAATGGTGGTGTACGAGCGGCTCACCAACCTTGAATTGGGGCTCCGACGCCCCCTTGAAGCGGACAAGGTGCAAACCCACCAGCGCGTTGAGGCTGAAGTAGAACTGTTGCCCGGACACCGTTGGTTCAACCCCATGCAAGACGTTCGCATCAGCGTCATGCAAAATGGCGCATGGCCCACCGCGGTGCACGACATTCCAGCGGACCAGCTGCGGGGGGAGTTCTTGACCTATTCATTGGACCCGGGCCTCACCTTTGACGGAGGCGACCGGTGGCGCTCTGCAGACCTCAAGTCCCTCGCCTACCTCGCGCCCGGCATTGAGCGCATGACCGAACCCGATGCGCGAACAGGGCAAGGCTGGCAATTCTTGTTGGGACGGGATGCATCACGGCGGTTCAAACTGCAGACGTCGCGCCCTGACCTCAAAGGGGCGTTCACCGTCCACAACGACCGCTTCGACGATGTGGAACTCACCTCTGAGTACCTCGACGTCACCTTCCGGTTGGAGCACCCCAATTTTGGAAACGTCCCCGACGTCTATGTGTTTGGCGCCCTCTCGGGTTGGACGCTGGACCCCGCCTTCCGCATGGCATATGATGCCGAGAAGCTGGAGTACCGATTGACCACCCGCCTGAAGCAAGGCTGGGTGGATTACCAATACGTCGCTCCCAGCTCGGGAACGTCGGCGCTCGAATTTGAAGGCCACCACAGTGGCACGCCCAACCGCTATCAGGTTTGGGTGCATGCTCCGGCTCCGGACGGCGAGGACCGAATCATTGGCTTCGACGCCTTGGATTTTAATTAATCGATCATTATTTGGCTTATGTCCTCATTTTTTGTAAATTGAAGGGATGAGCCGCACGAAGATCTACCGGGCAACAACAGAGGGAATTCGGGTCCATGTGCGCAGCCGCTTCGAGCCCGAATTTTCCAGTCCGGAAGACCAAAAGTTCATCTTCTCCTATCGCGTGGTCATCGAAAACCGAAGCCCAAGCACCATCCGCATCCTCAAGCGAAAGTGGACCATCGTGGATGCCCTGGGGCACCGCCGAAACGTCACAGGAAGCGGCGTCGTCGGCGTCCAACCTGAAATCCTTCCAGGACGGGTTTTCGAATACGACAGCGCTTGCGACCTCCAATGCGAGTTCGGCTCCATGGGCGGCAGCTACATCGTGCAATCGCGACGGGTATTTGGACGGCAACTCCCCTTTGACGTCACCATTCCCACTTTCAAATTGGAGGCCCCTTGGGCACTGAGCTGAGGCCGTAATTTCAGGCCGTGAACATTCGGCCACTTCTCTTCTTGTTGCTCGCACAGTGCGCCACGGCTCTGGTGGGTGGCGTCTCCGGGCAAGTCAGCCCCTTTCAAGCCATTGCCGACGACCACGAACTCGCGGGCATGAGCGTCGTGACCCGATGCGGCTCCGACATCAGCCTCGAGGCCCATGTGGGGATGCGCGACATCGAACGGGAGCTCCCCGTTCACTCGGAAACCATCTTCCGGATGGCCTCCATCAGCAAGGCTGTCGTGGCGCTGGGCGTGGCCAAATTGGTCGAAGCCGGGACCTTGGCTTACGACGCGCCCCTCGCCTCCTACCTCGACGCTCCCCCGGTCCACCCGGGGCATCCGGATGTCCCTTTGACCGTGCAGCACCTGCTCACGCACACCTCGGGCATTCGGGATGGAGATGGGTATGGCGACTTTCTCAGCGCGAGCTACGCCAGCATTCCCGATGTGCCGGCCCTCGATGAAGTCCTGGCCGAAGGGGGCGCCTACCACACCGCCAACATGTGGGGGACCTCCGAGCCCGGCGCCTGGTTTCAATACGCCAACCTGAACTATGGCGTCCTCGCCACCGTGATGGAAGCGGCCACCGGCATGCGTTTCGACCTGTTGATGGACGAATTGATCTTCGCCCCATTCGGCCTTGACGCAGGATACCGCGTGCAGCAATTGGAGGAGATCAACGATGTGGCGGTGTTGTACCGCCAAGTGGGCGGCATGTGGACGCCGCAGGCCGACCAATACGATGGGGTCTTGCCCGCAGGGCCCGATTGGGATGGCTACACGCCCGGCACGAATGCGGCCTGCTTCAGCCCGCAAGGGGGGCTGCGCATCAGCGCGCGCGACCTCAGCCTGCTCGCTCGGTTGTGGAGTGCAGGACAAGCGCCGGGCGAAGACGGGACCCCCATGGTGTTTCTGACGGCAGAAGCGCTGGCCGAATTTCACGCCCCGCAATGGGCATACAGCGCGTTGGGTGGCGGAAACGGCAACAACCATTACGGCCTGTTCAACCAGTGGGCCCAAGGACTCCATCTCGCAGCCAGCGGTCTGGGCGAAGATGATGTGGTCCCGGACGTCTCGGTGTCGCCCTTCCTCGGACACCCCGGTGAAGCGTACGGATTGATCAGCGACGCCTATGCCACACCGGGGGGCGAGTGGTCCTTCTGTTTTGCGACCAATGGAAAATGGGACGGCTACGCAGTGGGGCCGGCCAGCGCGTACTACGAGGTCGAACAAGACGTCTTTGCGGCTTTGCGGGATGACCTGCTGTCTTGTTTGGCATCCAGCACCCCCTCGGTCGAACTCCCGGCATTGACCCTGATCGGGCAGCCTCGGGCCGGGGACACCTTGCTGCACCTACAAAGCGCCGCCCAAGGGGCGCTGCGCCACGAGCTGTTCCGCCTCGATGGGCGCCTGGTGGCGGAGGGTCAGACAGAGGGTGACGCGCAAGGCAGGCTCCACATCCAGACGGCTCCGTTGGAATTCGGCTGGCACATTGGCCGGGTGCACGATGCACAGGGACGCGTCTCCACCCTGTCCTTCTTCGTCGGGCACTGATTCCCACACCTACCTTGCACCTCCATGACTGAACACCCCTCCTCTGTCGTCTTTTTGACGGGTGCGAGCAGCGGCATCGGCGCTGCTACAGCCCGATTGCTTGTCGAGCACGGACACCGCGTGTACGCCACCGCCCGACGACTGGACCGCCTTGAGGCCATGCGTGCGGCTTTGCCGGGTGACCAGCAGGACCGGTTGGTGGTACAGGCCATGGATGTCACCGACGTGGCTGCCCAAAAGGCTGCTGTGGCGGACTGCGTTGCCCGGTTTGGTGGCGTGGATGTCGTCGTCCCCAATGCCGGGCTCGGGATTTTTGCCAACCTCGCCGAAGCCGAACTTCAAGACTGGCACACCATGGTCGACGTGAACGTCACGGGGGTCCTCACCACGTTGCACACCTGCCTGCCCCACCTGATCGACGCCAAGGGACTGGTCGTGTTGATCGGCTCGGTGGCCTCCCGAAACGTCTTCCCTTTCAGCGGGATTTACTGCGCGACCAAGCATGCCGTGCTCGCCATGGGCGAGGCCATTCGGCAGGACTTGAAGGGCCAGGTGGCGTCGACCACCATTTGTCCGGGCGCCGTGGACACGGACTTCATCGAGCAAACGCGGGACAACGCCCTGCTTGACCAATACCGCCCCAACTTCAAAAAAGGCATGAAGCCAGAGTTCATCGCCGAGCACGTTCTGTTGGCCATCCACCACCGGGGCAAAGGCGTCATTTCCGACATCACCCTTCGCCCTGATTTGAGCTAATATGACCGACCAGCACCCCTTGCGGCTCGTCTTGCTCTCCACCTCTGAAGGCTGGGGCGGGTTGGAGATGAACCTCTTCCGCCATGCCCGATGGATGGCACAGGAAGGGCACATCGTCCGGTTGCTTTGCGTCCCAGATTCCCCCCTGCACAAAGCCGCCATGGCCTTCATCCAAGGCGACGACGGCAAGGCGCTGACCATCGATTGTCGGACCATTCGCCAGAACTCGCAGTATTTCGCGGTGGCCACAGCGATCCACAGGGCCACCCGCCTCATTCGCTACCGGGCCGACTGGCTGTGGGTCCGCGACCCAAGGGACCTCGATGCCTCTGCGCTGGCCCGGCGCATCGTCGGACTGCTCGGCGGCAAGACCCGGCTCCTCGTCCAGCAGGGCATGCAAATCCCGAAGCCCAAGAAGTCGCCGTTTCACCGGTTCCGCTTCAATGCGGTGGACGCTTGGGTCTCCCCGCTGCATTGGCTCAAAGAGCAGGTCAATTCTCGGACCACGGTGGCGCCCGAAGACACCCATGTCATCCCCTTGGGACTGGACGACGGCTGGTTTGAGCCCCGTCCCACCGGTGACCAGCTTCGCAGGCAATGCCGGCTGGAATTGGGATTGTCGCAGGAGTCCTTCGTGATCACCATGGTCGGCCGCATTGACCGGAAAAAGGGCCAAACGACCCTGATTCGCGCCCTCGCCGAAATGCCACCCGACGCCCACGCGCTCATCGTGGGGGACCCCACGCTCGACGAGTTGAGCGACTACTTCGATGAGGTGCGCCAGTTGGTGCGGCGCAAAGAATTGCAGTGGCGGGTGCACTTCCGGCCTTACATGGATTTCCCCCAATCGGCCTTCATTGCCGCCGATGTGGTGGCGGTCTGCTCCCAACAGGAAAGCGTGGGGTCGGTCACCCTCGAGGCCATGGCGTCTGGCTGTGCCATCATGGGCACCGACTCGGGGGGAACGGCCGAAATCCTCGCGGACGGACGCGGATGGACCTTCCCTGCAGACGACTCAGAGACCATGGCGGCCAAACTCATGGACCTCCGAAACAATGCCGAGATCATGCCCGAGCGCATTGAGGCTGGCAAGCCGTACATCGCCCACCACCGCCGTCAGGAAGTCGTGAAACTCTGGGACGATCTGCTGCGCACAGGTCGCCTCTCGGAGGGCTAATTTTGCCCGCCCATGGCCGCATTGACTCAGGAAATCGCCCGGCGGAAGACCTTCGCCATCATCAGCCACCCCGACGCGGGCAAGACCACGCTGACGGAAAAGTTCCTCCTCTTCGGCGGGGCCATCCAGACCGCCGGTGCGGTCAAGTCCAACAAGATCACCAAGACGGCTGCGTCGGACTTCATGGACATCGAGCGACAAAGGGGCATCTCGGTCGCCACGTCGGTCATGGCCTTCGAGTACAAGGATTGTCTGGTGAACCTGCTGGACACACCGGGTCACCGGGATTTCGCAGAAGACACCTACCGCACGCTCACCGCCGTGGACAGCGTCATCTTGGTGATCGACTGCGTCAAGGGCGTGGAGGCCCAAACGGAGCGCCTGATGGAAGTGTGCCGGATGCGCGACACGCCGGTCATCATCTTCATCAACAAGATGGACCTCGAGGGACGCGATGGGTTTGACCTGCTCGATGAACTGGAGGAAAAACTCAGCATCAAAGTCCGCCCCCTCTCCTGGCCCATCAGCCAAGGCCACACCTTCCAAGGGGTGTACAACCTGTTTGACAGCACCCTGCGCCTGTTCCAAAGCGACAAGCAGCGCGTCACCGAAGACCTGCTCAACATCTCCGGCCTCGACGACCCGAACATCGACGAGCTGGTGGGCGAAGACCACGCCGCGCAGTTGCGGGAGGACGTCGAGATGGTCGAGGGCGTGTACGACCCTCTCGACATGGAGGCCTACGCCCGTGGCGAAGTGGCGCCCGTGTTTTTCGGGTCCGCCGTCAACAACTTCGGCGTGCAGGAAATGCTGGACTCCTTCATCCGCATCGCGCCCACCCCGCGTCCGCGCCCCACCAGCCAACGTGAGGTGGCGCCGACCGAGGAAAAGTTCAGCGGGTTCATTTTCAAGATCCACGCCAACATCGACCCCCGGCACCGCGACCGCATCGCGTTCTTGCGCGTTTGCAGCGGCACCTTTAAGCGCGGGGCTTTCTACACCCACACGCGCCTCGGAAAGAAGCTCAAGTTTGCCAATCCGGCCACCTTCATGGCGTCCGCCAAAGCAGTGGTGGACGAGGCCTTCCCTGGCGATGTGGTGGGCCTCTATGACACCGGCAACTTCAAGATTGGCGACACCCTGACCGAGGGCGAGGAATTGCAATTCCAGGGCATCCCCAGCTTCTCGCCGGAGATTTTCAAGGAGCTGCAGAACAACGATCCGATGAAGTCCAAGCAACTGGAGAAGGGCATCCAGCAGCTCACCGACGAGGGCGTGGCGCAGTTGTTCATCATGAACCCCGGCAACCGCAAAGTGGTCGGCACCGTGGGTGAACTTCAATTTGAGGTCATCCAATACCGCCTCGAACACGAATATGGCGCCAAGGCCACGTTTGTCCCCAAGCGCTTCCACAAGGCCTGCTGGCTCACGGGAGACGAAGAGAAGATTGCCGAATTCAAACGGCTGAAGGTGTCGGAAATGGCGGTGGACAAGGACGGCAATGATGTGTACCTCGCGCCGTCCCCGTTCATTCTGGACATGGAGCGCGGCAACTTCCCGGAGATCACCTTCCACACCACTTCGGAATTCAAGACGGCACAAGCGGTGTGAATCCCGTTTGTGGGGCGGCCTCCCCTGCTACCTTTGGCGCATGCCGATTCCGTTCCGCTTTGCGGTCCTCCCTGTGTTGTTTGTGGCCCTGACCGTCCGTGCCCAGAGCGACACCACCGCCCTGCCCATGGTCGTCCAACTCACCGGCGTGGTGGTCGAGGGCGATTCCCTCGGGCCGGTTCCCTTTGCCACGGTCTACCGCGAACGCGACCAGCGC
>CBFHWV010000040.1:2140-7056 GCA_965659565.1 uncultured Flavobacteriales bacterium | reverse complement strand
CTCACCGGCGTGGTGGTCGAGGGCGATTCCCTCGGGCCGGTTCCCTTTGCCACGGTCTACCGCGAACGCGACCAGCGTGGCACCATCACCGATGAATACGGCTTCTTCGCCATCCCCGCCCGGGTGGGCGACACGGTGCGCTTCAGCTCCATCGGACTGACCGAGAGCTTTCTCGTGGTGCCGGACCTCACCGGCCAAGAGATGCCCGATCGCATGAGCGTGGTCCAACCCCTCGGCCGGGACACCGTCATGATGGACGAAGCGCGGATCTATCCGTGGCCCAGCCGGGAGCGGTTCAAGGAGGAATTCCTGGCCTTGCGCCTCGAAGCCGATGCCCGCGAGCGCGCCCGCCGCAACCTCGACTTTGACCCGATGGCCCTGTACGACCGGATGTCCGAGATGGGGGCCAGCCCCCAGGAGAACTTCCGCATTCTGCAGGCGCGTCAAGCCGAAATGGAAAGCTACCGGGGCGGCATGGTGCCCGTCAGCGTGTTGAATCCGCTGGCCTGGGGCCAATTCATCAATGCCCTGCGCAACGGAGAATTCCGGAAGCGCTGACGCAACACTTGGCCCGCAAACCCGTTTCACAGCCCGTGCGCCCCTTTGCCCTCTTGAGCCTGTTGTTGCTGCTGTCCACCACTGCGGTGGCGCAGGGGTACCGCGTCTTCGGACGGGTGACGGACGCCGCCGGACGGCCCCTCCCCGGTGCGACGGTCCTCCCCCAGGGCAGCCGCTCCGCCGCCGTCACCGACGTGGATGGCCGGTATGACCTGCCGCTGCGCGATCCTGGCGAGGTGGCCATTCGCTTCACCTTCATCGGCTACGACGCCGTGACGCGCAAGGTGGTTCCCACGCCCGAGGGCACCCGACTCGACGTCCGGTTGTTGGCAGGCGTGGCCTTGAACCAAGCCGAGGTCGAGGCCGACGGTACCCGCACCGCCCCCATCCAGCGCATCGATCCCCGCGTCGCTTCTCGGGTGCCCAGCGTCCGTGGAACCGTGGAGGACCTGCTCATCCAGGCGCCGGTCAACTTCACCAGCGAACTCTCCAGCGCCTACAACGTGCGCGGCGGAAGCTTCGACGAAAACCTCGTGTACGTCAATGGCATTGAGGTCTACCGCCCCTTCCTCGTTCGGGCTGGCCAGCAGGAAGGCTTGTCCTTCCCCAACCCCGACATGATCCAGTCCATCCGCTTCTCCGCGGGCGGGTTCGAGTCCAAATACGGGGACCGGATGAGCTCCGTGCTCGACATCAACTACCGCCGCCCGCAAGGCTTCGCAGGCCGCGCGACGGCCAGCTTGCTCGGTGCCCAATTCCAAGCGGAAGACGTCTCCGAAAACGGCCGGTGGACTTACAACATGGGCCTGCGCTACCGCAACAACGGCTACGTGCTCGGCGGCCTCGACGAAAGCGGCGAATACCGACCGGTCTACACCGACCTCCAGGCTTACGTCACCTACGACCCGGACGGCTACGGCCCTTGGGAAATTCAGGCGCTGGCCACCGCAGCCCAAAACAAGTACCGCTTCATCCCGCAGACGCGTGAAACCAACGTGGGCACCATCAACGAAGCGCTCCGCCTGACGGTGTACTTCGATGGCCAAGAGGTCACGCAATACCGCACCGGCTTCGGCGCGCTGGCGGCCGACCGGGTCACGCCGACTTCCCGGGTGCGCTTCATCGCCTCCGCCTTCCGCACCGACGAGCAGGAGACCTTTGACATCCTCGGCGGCTACTTCCTGAGCCAGCTCGAGCGCGACCCGGGCTCCGACGCCTTCGGTGAGGCGCTGGGCCTGCAAGGCGTCGGCTACTTTCTCAACCACGCCCGCAACAACCTGCAGGCGACCGTCTTGAGTGGAAGCGCCCGCGGATCCTTGACCCGCAACAAGGAAGCCCACCTCATCGAATGGGGCGTGCAGGCCCGCCACGAGATCATCGACGACCAACTCAACGAATGGGAGCTCGTCGACAGCGCCGGCTACATCGTGCCCCACCCCCAGGACAACATCGGCTACACCGATGAGGACGACCGCCCCTTCCAGCAAATCCTGCTGCAGGACGTGGTCCGCACCGAGAACCGCACGGCGTCCAGCCGGTTGATGGCCTACCTGCAAGACACGTGGAAGGGCCAATGGAGCGACGGCAGCGAATGGGAAGTCCACGCAGGTGCCCGCCTTCACCACTGGACGTTCAACGGGCAAACCGTGGGCGGTCCCCGTTTTCATGCGGCCTGGAAGCCGAAGTGGTCCATGGGCACCGACACCCTCGGCAACCGCGTCCTCCGCGATGTGGTCTTCAACCTCGCCGGCGGTTGGTATTGGCAGCCCGCATTCTACCGCGAGATGCGGGACCTCAGCGGCCAAGTCAACCCCAACATCCGGGCCCAGCGCGCCCTCCACATCATCGGCGGGGCCAACTACCGCTTCGATTGGCAGGGCCGCCCCTTCCTGCTCAACGCAGAGGTCTACCACAAGGATTTGGCGTCGCTCATTCCCTACGAGGTTGAAAACGTCCGCCTGCGCTACTATGCCGACAACAACGCCGTCGGCCGCGCCACCGGACTCGACCTCATGCTCAACGGCGAATTCATCGACGGCGTCCAAAGCTGGATGCGCATGAGCTTCCTGCGCGCCGAGGAGGACCTCACCGACGACGGCTACTACGACTACTACAACGAGGCGGGCGAGCTGATTGTCCCGGGCTACTCCTTTGACCCGGTCGCCACCGACAGCACCCTCGTCCAGCCGGGCTTCATCCCCCGCCCCACCGACCAGCGCTTCTCCATGTCCATGCTGTTCCAGGACGAGATGCCCGGCGCCCCGGAATACAAGGTCCTGCTGAGCCTGTTTTACGGCACCGGCCTGCCCTTCGGCCCGCCGGACTTCTCGCGCTACAAGGACACCCTGCGCCTGCCCGCCTACCGCCGGGTCGACATCGGCTTCTCCCGCGACCTCTTCCTCGGCGAGCGGGGCCGCATCAAGAAGAACGGCTCAGACCGCGTCAAGCCCCTCGAAGGGTTCGTCGCCCTCGAGGTCTTCAACCTCCTCGGGATCCGCAACACCATCAACCACACCTGGATCCAGGACGTCACCGGCCGGCGCTACGCCATCCCGAACTACCTGACGGCTCGCCGGATCAACCTCAAGTTCGCCCTCCGCTTCTGAGCGCGGCTGTACCTTGCCATCGTGTTGCGCAACGCTCTTCTGTCCTGCGGCCTCTTGTGGGGCCTGTCCACCGCTGTCTTGGGGCAGGGGGATGCCACGTATTTCCTCAACGGCAACGCGACCGTCACCGGGGAGGATTGCTACCAGCTGACGCCGGCGATCAATACGCAGACCGGCAGTGTGTGGTACGCCGATCAGGTGGACCTCAGCCAACCGTTGGACCTGCAGTTTTTGCTCAACCTCGGCACCGACGACGGCGGGGGCGCGGACGGCATTTGTTTTGTCCTGCAAACGGTGGGCACCAATGCCATTGGGGAAAGTGGCGGCGGTCTTGGGTTTCTGGGCGCTGACTTCCAGCCGGCGTTTGCGGTGGAATTCGACACCTGGCAAAACGGCGATTACGGGGACCCCTTTGGTGACCACATCGCCATGGTCTCCAACGGCAGCGTGGACCACAACGCGCCGACGGCCATCGCAGGACCCGTGCAGGCCGATGCCTTTGACGCCAACATCGAGGACGGCGAAGACCACCAAGGGCGCATCACCTGGGATCCCGAGGCGCAAATCGTGCGCGTGTACTTCGACTGCGAACTCCGCCTCGAAGGGTTCGTCGACCTCATCGGCGACATCTTCAACGGCGAAAACCAGGTGTACTTCGGGTTCACGGCGAGCACCGGGGGTGCCGACAACATCCAGACCGTTTGTCTCGAGGACAACATCCTTGGCAGCGCCAATCAGAGTTATGTCTGTCCGGGCGCGGAACTGCAGCTCAACGTGCCCAGCCCATCCGGTGCGGCCACCTGGTCGCCGGGGGCCTACCTCGACGACAGCTTGTCGGCGTCGCCCGTGGTCACCCCACCCGAGGGGCTGACCGCGCCCTTGGTGTACGTCGCAACCTATGAGGACAACTGTGGCGTGGACGTCATCGACACCGTCCAGCTCAATGTGGAGGTCATGACCGTGGAGGTGCTGGGGCTGGAGAACCTGACCTGCCTCAACGACGAGGTCATCCTGTCGTCCAACTCGAACTTCCCAGGCCCGTTCAGCCATGGATGGATCGCCCAGATCGGCGCCATCCAAGCTGTGGGGAGCCAAGCGACGGTCAACGTTCCGGGGTCCTACTCCCTCCTGCTCTCCTACCAGGATGGCTTGTGCGAGGCGCAAACCAGCTTCGACATCGCCCTCGATACGGCCACGTACACCGGCGTCTTCCCGGAGGTGGGGTACTTGACCTGTGATGGCCCCACATTCCCCCTCGAGGCCGCGTCCCTGTCCAACCCTGCCGCCACTGTGGCATGGAGCACATCAGACGGCAGCATCAACGGCAATGGGGCCAGTGTCACCGCCACCGAATCCGGGACGTACACCGCTTCGGTCACCAACCCCACCAATGGCTGCGTCTCCACCACCGACGTCAATGTCGGCGCCGCAGACCTCCCCCCCGTCCTCAATGGGGGCGCCGTGGAGCCGCTGACCTGCCTGAATCCCGGCCAGCCCGTGGAGGGAGCGAGCGTGCAGGACTACGCGCCTTTTGGCCCGGAGGGCCTGACCCCCATCGTGTCGTGGACCAATGCCGACAACGGGACCACCATGGGCGTGTCCCCCTCGACCGGCTCGTTGGGGCCCATCATCAACGCCGCCGGAACCTACCAACTCGTGGTGGAATGGGCGGAAACCGGTTGTGCCGACAGCGTGCTCATCACCGTCGAGGAGGGCGAAGATTTCGGGGTGGACATCAGCTCCATCACCTTT
>CBFHWV010000040.1:0-2041 GCA_965659565.1 uncultured Flavobacteriales bacterium | reverse complement strand
ACCGGTTGTGCCGACAGCGTGCTCATCACCGTCGAGGAGGGCGAAGATTTCGGGGTGGACATCAGCTCCATCACCTTCCCCAACATCCTCACCGCCAACAACGACGGCAAGAACGACAGCTGGTATCCCTACCTCGCCGACATGCCGGACGTCGAAGCCCTCGGGGTGCTCACCAACTACGCGCTGCGGGTGTACAACCGCTGGGGCCAGGTGGTCTACACCAATGCCGGCAACGGTTTCGCGTCGGGCACGCCCATCCGTTGGTACGGCGATGGCAATGGGGGCAATCCCCTGTCCAGCGGGGTGTACTACTACGTGGTGGACTTCACGTCCACGTGCGGCAACAGCCAAGACGGGTCCGCCCGGGGCGAGCTGCAGTTGGTGCGGGAATGAAAAAGGCCGCCCCACGGGACGGCCTTTTCGAATCTTCTCAAGTGCGAATCAATCGCACACCCCGCCATAGACGATGAGGAAGTCCAGGAGGTCCTGGATGCTCACGGCGCCATCTCCGGTGAAGTCGCCCGGGCAGGTGTCTTCCGGCGGCGCCTCCGGGAAGAGGCAGATGCCGTTGTCCTGGGTGGCAGTGGCGTCGTAGTTCAAGGCGTCGGGGTACGTACAGCCGATGCAGCTGCTGAATTCACAGGTGCCGTCATCGGAGGTGGCTCCAGCGCTGAAGTTGCAGGCTGCGGGCACCGTGCACCCTTTGCAGCTGTCAAAGTCACAGGACCCATCGTCTTCGGAGGCCAACACCTGATAGTTGCAGGCGGTGAAATCCGTGCAGCCTTCGACCTCCTGCTCGTCGCAAATGCCATCGCCATCGGTGTCGTGGATGCACGTACCCAGACAGTCGCGAAGCAAGCTCACCGGGAAGATGCACGAGTTGTCCGAGACGGATGCCTCCGGCTCGAAGTTGCACGCCACCGGGTTGAGGCAACCGGCACATCCGTAGAAATCACAGCTGCCGTCATCCAGGGTCGCCGAGGCGTCATAATTGCACGCACTGGCCAGGGTGCACCCACTGCAAGAGCTGGACTCACAACTTCCGTCGTCTTCGGTGGCTGCCGGGTCAAAGTTGCACGCCATGGGGTCCATGCATCCGGGAGATTCGAGGGCATCACAAATGCCATTGTCATTGACATCCTCCAAGCAATTCCCGTCGCAATCCACAAAGTCGACCCCATAGGTGTCCGCAGCGTCGAAGCAGGTGGATGGCAACGTGGCCGTCGCATCGTAATTGCACGCCGTGGGATCGTCACAGCCTGCACAACTGTCGTACTCGCAATCGGCCACAGGATCGCCGAAGTTGCAGGCGAAAGGCACATCACATCCCACAGACGTCGCAGGCTGACCCGCGGCACCGTCGTACTCGCAACCCAAAGTCAACAGACCTGACGCTCCAGGTGTGTAGTTGGAGGCGTCTGGGTCTCCGCAACAGCCAAAGAAGTCGCAGGAACTGTTGTCCGGGAAGCTCGCTTCCGGATTGTAGTTGCACGCAAACGTGATGGTACATCCTGAGCAGCTTTCAAACTCACAGCTGCCATCGTTGTAATCCGCGAAGTAGTCGTAGTTGCAGGCCAGCGGGTTCTTGCACCCCCCGACCAGACAATTGCCGTTGTCGACGTTGGCCTCCGGATCGTAGTTGAGCGCATTTGAATCGGTGCACCCCACCGTCACGCAGCTGCCGTCGTCCACCGTGGCATCCGCGTCATAGTTGTCTGCATCCTCGTCCGTACAGCCACTGCATCCGTAGAAATCACAGCTGTCGTCCAACAGGGTCGCTTCCGGGTCGTAGTTGCAGGCCGCCTCGAGGGTACAGCCCGAGCAACTCTCGGTCTCACAGCTGCCGTCATCGACATTGGCCGCAGGATCGAAGTTGCACGTGAAGGGGTCGGTGCACCCGCCGTACTCGCAGCTGCCGTTGTCGATGTCGGCATTGGCGTTGTAGTTGTCGGCATCGGCATCCGTGCAGCCCACGAACAGGCAACTGCCGTCTTCCACAGTGGCCTCCGCATCGTAGTTGACCGCGCCTGAATCGGTACAG
>CBFHWV010000039.1:15310-16264 GCA_965659565.1 uncultured Flavobacteriales bacterium | reverse complement strand
TAGATGATGTCGCGGTCCGTGGGGTCCACATCCAATGCCGTCACACGGCCACTCATGGTGCCTGGGCCGATGTGCCGGACGGGATGGTCCTCAAACAACGATTGGCCTAGGGCCAAGGGGCCGAACCACCAGATCAAACAAAAAACGGCCGCTGAACGGAAGAGAAGCTGTGGCATCATGAACGCCAAGATACCCCGGGCACCTATGGTGAATGCGGGTTGTGCCAGGGGACGTCCACAAGCCGCTGACGATTGTCATCGGCGGTGCTGTGCGGGGTCAGTTCGGCGGGCCAGAAGCCCCGCCATGTTTGCTCTGTCAACGAACAACAACACATCCAAAATCTCAACGTCATGAACAAGTTCTTCTCCCTCCTCGCTGCCGCTCTCCTCTTCACCGCAGCTTCCGCCACCGCCAGCACCACCACGCAGGCCAACGACAACCTCAACGACGTCGTCACCCTCCAAACCGCCGGGCAATCCGTCACCATGTATGTCGCCATCGAAAAGCCCAACGGTGAGGTCGCCACCCTGACCGCCCGGTACGGCAACATGGCGCAGGCCCTGGTCGGCTACCACCAGTTTGTGTCCACGATGCCCATCGGATCCAAGGTGCTCGCAGCCGACTTCACTGACCAAAACGGACGGGTCATCTTCTCCGCCACAGTCTGAGCCCATGGACCCACCTTCTCCAGCACTTGAACCAAAGCGGGGCGGATCCAGGACGGGTCCGCCCCGCTTGTTTTTTGGGGTCCTGCGTACCCGGCGTTGTCCAACTGCGGTGGCCTTGCGACCTTGCCGGCATGACCGCACAGGATTTTCTTCACGCCAACAAGGACCGCTTTCTCGAGGAACTCTTTGACCTCCTCCGCATTCCCTCCATCAGTGCCGACCCCGCCTACAGCGACGATGTGATGCGTTGTGCGGAGTCCGTGGCCGACCACCTGCGCAAGGCCGG
>CBFHWV010000039.1:13691-14913 GCA_965659565.1 uncultured Flavobacteriales bacterium | reverse complement strand
ACGGGCATCATTGCCAACGACATCCCCAGCATCACCACGGGGCTCCGCGGCCTCAGCTACGTGGAGGTCAAAGTGGTGGGACCGAACCGGGACTTGCACAGCGGTTTGTACGGCGGTGCGGCACCCAATCCGATCAACATCCTGTGCGAATTGATCGCCTCGCTGAAGGACGACCAGCAGCGCATCACCGTGCCCGGCTTTTACGACAAGGTCATCGAGCTGTCTGCAGAGGAGCGGGAAGCCATGGCGGAGGCCCCGTTCAGCGAAGAGGAATACAAGAACAGCATCGGCATTGGTGGCACGGAGGGAGAAAAGGACTACAGCGCCCCCGAGCGGATGTCGATCCGTCCGACGCTGGATGTCAATGGCATCTGGGGCGGATACACCGGCGAAGGTGCCAAGACGGTCATCGCGTCCGAGGCGAGTGCCAAGATTTCCATGCGCCTTGTTCCGGACCAGGATCCCGACGAGATCACCCAGCTTTTCAAGAACCACTTCGAGGCCATCTGTCCTGAGAGCTGCAAAGTGGAAGTCACCATCATGCACGGTGCCCATCCGGCCGTGACGCCCATCGACCACCCCGGTTACCGCGCCGCCGCTGCTGCTATGGAAGCCACGTTTGGGCGCAAGCCCGTTCCGTTCCGCGGTGGGGGCAGCATCCCCATCGTCACGAGCTTCGAGCGCATCCTCGGTTTGAAGACCGTGCTCATGGGCTTTGGTCTCGACAGCGACGCCATCCACTCCCCGGACGAGCACTACGGGGTCTTCAACTACTTCAAGGGCATCGAGACCATTCCGCACTTCCACGCGCGGTTCGCGGAGTTCCATGCGGGCTGAGACAGGCCAGCTCACGGGCGCGATCGCTTTGTGGTGTCTCGCCATTTTGGGGACCGGGTGCATTACACCCGATGACTTCGAGGTGCGCCGGGTTGAATTGGGCAATCTTCAACAGGTCGGGTCCGGTCAAACGGAGCTGGCCATGGACATCGTGCTCTACAACCCGAACCGCTTCGACGTCCGCATCACAGGAAGCGCACTTGGACTGTGGTTGGCGGGAGACTCCATCGGGACGCTGGGGTTTGCGCCAGGCACGGAAATGGAGGGCCGGACTTCCGCCAAGGTCGAAATGCAAGCCACCCTCGACAACAACAAGCTGAGCAGCTTGGTGTCTTCCCGTTGGTTTGAATTTCTGCTGCAGGGGCTGCCGGTCCGGGTCGATGGT
>CBFHWV010000039.1:12067-13580 GCA_965659565.1 uncultured Flavobacteriales bacterium | reverse complement strand
AGAAAGTCAGGAGAAGAAGGGTCAGCCGATGGAGAGAATGACCCGGCCGTTGGAATCCACGATTTCGGCCCGGACCACTTCTGCACCGTCAGGCAGTTCCAAGACAAAGGCTTGGTAGGTCATGTGAGCTTGGGTCAGGCTCCGATGCTTGGAAGAATGGAAGGCCCGGTTGCCTTGATCATCCAAGGCCAACACCGTCACGGAGTAGGTGACTTGAGTGGCGTTGTCGAGGGTGACGACATCGTTGAGGTTGTTGTTGGCCTGCGTGGTGGTGCTGGCCGTGGCGGAAGCTGCGGTGAAGAGAAAAGCGGCAGCGAGGAGGGAGAAGAACTTGTTCATGACGTTGAGATTTTGGGTGTGTTGTTGTTCGTTGACAGAGCAAACATGGCGGGGCTTTGGGCCCGCCAAACTGACCCCACACAGCACCGCCGATGACAATCGTCAGCGGCGCACCCACTTGTGTCCCAGACGTCCCACACACGCCTGCCCGAGGTATCTTTCGCCCGCCGTGGAAATGAACCCAGCGACACCTTCAGCGCAGACAACGCCAAACCCAATGCGATTCGACGACACCGCCGTGGCCTTCGCCCAGCGGAGCACAGGCGAGTTGAGGCGGGCGCGCTGGATGTTCGGCCTCATTGGGGCGCCGTGGCTGGTGCGACTCGGCTCGCGCGTCATTTCGGGCGCTGTCGCCATGCGGCTTCCCATCGGATGGGCGCTGCGTCCAGTCTTTGACTATTTCTGTGGTGGCGAGAGCATCGTGGACAGCCGATCCACGGCCCAGCGGCTGTTTGATGGTGGGGTCAGGACCATCTTGGACTACAGCGCCGAGGGACAGACCGGGGAAGCCGCCTTGGATGCGGCCCGCGATGAAATCCTGGCGACCATTCGTGAAGCGCAGGGGGACGACCGCTTTGCCTTCGCCGTCTTCAAGGTGAGCGCCTTGTCCGACAACGATCTGCTCACCGCCTGGCCTCAGCGCGAATCGTGGGATGCCGAGACGCAGTCCGCTTGGAATCGGGTGGAAGCGCGCGTGTCTCAAGTGTGTACCGAAGCCGCCGGCCTCGGTGTGCGCATCATGATCGATGCGGAGGAAACGTGGCTTCAAGATGCCATTGACGAAATGGCAGAGGCGCAAATGCGGCAGCACAACCGCGGCACAGCTCGGGTGTTCACCACCGCCCAGCTGTACCGACACGACCGGTTCAACTACATCCGGGGCCTCACGGCCCGCGCGTCAGAAGAAGGCTGGGTGGCCGGGGTCAAGCTGGTTCGCGGCGCCTACATGGAAAAAGAGCGCGAACGGGCGGCAGCGGAAGGACGCCCTTCCCCCATTCAGCCTGACAAGGCCGCCACGGACCGAGATTTTGATGCCGCGTTGGACTTTGCATTGGACCACCTCGACCACGTCCACATCGTGTGCGGCACCCACAATGAAGGCAGCACAGCTCGGCTGGCAGAAGGCATGTTGGCCGTTGGGCTGTCACCTGACGATCGAAGGGTGTCCTTCGCG
>CBFHWV010000039.1:0-11881 GCA_965659565.1 uncultured Flavobacteriales bacterium | reverse complement strand
CGCCGTCGAACCTCTTGATCCGTCAGGGGCAATCACACCCCGCTGGCAGGGCGTCCCACTGCAAGGCACGGACCAGGGTCGTCGTGTCGGTCACCACGTATTCTGCAGACAACTCGTCCCCGGAGATGCGGTAGAACTTGCCGGTTCCGTTCTCATTGCGGACGTCACTCTCCCCGTATTGGATGTCGCCTTGTTCCAACAGCGACCGCAGGGCCGCCATGTCAAGCGCGCCGCATTGCATCCAGCAGCGCGTCTGTGCATCGCCCATCAGTCCGGGCTCTCCGAGAAACTGGCGAACCTGATTGTTGGGCAACCAATTGGTGCAGGAACGGGTCCCGAAAAAGAAAAAGGCGAGCAAAGTGCCGAGGAAGACCCCGATCATGTACCGCCACAGCCGCTGGGTAAAGGACATGGCGCAAAGATGGGGGTCTGCGCATTGTAACTTTCCGCTTCATGCTTCAGACGCACGGATTGAAATACCGCTATGCCGATTCAGGTCCGCTGATGGCCTTTCCCGACCTCTCGATCGACCGCGGAAAGGAACTGTTGCTCCTCGGCGCTTCTGGAACGGGCAAGACCACCCTCTTGCATTTGGTGGCCGGCATGCGCACCCCGACCAAGGGGACGGTCGAATTGGCCGGAGCTCCGTTCAGTGATTTGGCCTCTTCGGAGCGGGACCGCGTGCGGGGACAGCAGCTGGGCATCGTGTTTCAGACGGCCCACTTTGTCCGCAGCCTGAGCGTCGCAGAAAACTTGGCCTTGGCCCGCAGCCTGGCCGGACTGGCGCCGGACCCGGACCGCATCCATTCCCTTCTCGACGGTTTGGGACTCCACCACAAGCTGAATGCCCGCGTGGACGCCTTGTCGGTTGGCGAGCAACAGCGTGCCTCCATTGCGCGGGCCGTGGTTCACGCCCCAGGACTCATCCTGGCCGACGAGCCCACCAGCGCCCTCGATGACACCAACACCGACGCCGTCCTTGACCTGTTGCGCCAGCATGCGGCCGAAACGGGAGCGGCCCTGTTGGTGGTCACCCATGACCAGCGCCTCAAAGACCGGATGGCCGACCGGGTGGAATTGACCCCCAACCCCACTGCCGCATGAAGCCCGCACGCCTCGCCCGTCGCAATGTGATGGACCGGCCCCTCGAGACCGGTCTGAGCGTCCTGCTGCTGGCTTTTGGGGTGGGCATCATCAGCCTCATGCTGCTCATGCAGCGCAGCCTGACCGAAGACCTCGACCGCAACATCAAGGACATCGACCTCGTCCTCGGCGCCAAGGGCAGCCCGCTGCAGCTGATCCTGGCCAACGTCTACCACGTCGATGTGCCCACGGGCAACATCCCCCTCGCCGAGGCGCGCAAGGTCATGCGCCACCCGTACATCTCGGAGGCCATCCCGCTCGCCTACGGGGACAATTACGAGCTCTTCCGCATCGTCGGCACGGAGCCGAGCTATTCCGCTCACTATGGCGCGGAAGTGGCCGAAGGACGGATGTTCGACGCCCCATTTGAGGTGGTGATTGGAGCAGACGTGGCCGCGAGCACGGACTTGGCCATCGGAGACACCTTCTACAGTGCCCACGGACTGACCGACGGCACCGACGTGCACCGGGACAAAGCGTACACTGTGGTGGGCGTATTCGGCACCACGGGAGCCGTCGTGGACCAACTCCTGCTGACCCCCATCGAATCGGTGTGGGGCGTCCACGACAACGTGGAGGGTGCCGATCAGGAGATCACAGCGGTGCTGCTCAAGAAGAAGAACCCGCTCGCCATCCTGACCCTGCCCAACCTGCTGCGCGACACCCCCATGCAGGTCGCGCTGCCCGCCATCGAAATGAACCGGCTGACCCAACAATTCGGCATCGGGCTCCGCACGCTGCGCGCTGTGGCCATGCTGATCATGGGGCTGTCCTTTGTGAGCGTCTTCATCGCACTCCTCGCCTCGCTGCGAGACCGGAAGTATGAGCTGGCCTTGATGCGCACCATGGGCGCCACGCCGCGGCAACTGTTCAGCCTCGTCCTGCTCGAAGGGTTGTGGATGACCCTCGCGGGCATCGCGTTTGGCCTGGTGTTGAGTCGAATGGGGGTGGCCCTGATGGGACAGGTGCTCGCCGAACGGTTCCACTATGACGTGACCCAACTCGCACCGGTGGAGGGAGAGTTGTACCTCGTTCTGGCCGCCTTCCTCGTGGGCGCGGTCGCCGCTGGGCTACCAGCGCGTTCCGCACTCCGCATTGACATTTCGAATACGTTGGGGCAAGGGCGTTGACGATGGGCCCGCTCAACACGTAATTTCACGGCATGTCTTCTTCCATGCAACGCGTCCTCTACATCGCCCTTGGCGTGACCACTTTGGCCGCCATGGACCTGAGCTCGTATTGCCATCCTGCCGACAACGCACCGGACATGGTGGCCATTGGTACCGCAAGGGCAGCAGAACCGACCCTCCCCAACATGCCGGAGGCTGCCACCCTGCCGGCCGACCGGGATTTCCGGGAGCTGACCTGGGCAGAATTGGCCGATGTGGACTTCAAGGACGTCTACCTCGAAGAGCTCGACAGCTATTACTGGAAGCCCATCTTCGGTCCACAGGTCATGGCGGCGGAAGGACAGGATGTCTACATCACCGGGTACGTCATCCCCGTCGACCTCGATGAAGACTTCTATGTGTTGTCACGGTACCCCTTCGCCAACTGCTTCTTCTGCGGTGGCGCTGGGCCGGAAAGCGTGATCGACCTGCGGTTTGCGGACAGCGACCACCGAACGTATCAAACCGACGAGCGCCTGACCTTTCACGGCAACGTTCGACTCAATGCGGACGACGTATATCAAATGAACTACATCCTCGAGGGGGCCGAAGAACACCCGCTCTGACGAAGCCATTGGTCCTGACGCAAAACGACCCGGAGCTCGCAAGCCACCGGGTCGTTTTGTTTCAAAGCGGAAGGCCTCAGGCGATCTGAGGCGGGAATGCCACGGCAATGATGTCGCCGTAACGGGTGCCGAACTGTTCGATGCACCACTGCCTCAAGCGCGGCAATTCCTGCCGTTCAAGACGCTGAATGCTCTTGGTGAGTTCTTTGGTGAAGAGGTGACGGTCAAAGCTGACCTTGGCCAGAATGCGCTGGCAGTATTCCAACATTTTCATTGAATGGTGTGAATGCGTTTGATGTGCCGAAGCCCGCCGAAAGTATCCGAATTTGACGTGAGGTGCAAACCCAAATCGCCAAGGAACCCCACCGACTGCCCCTCGTTTCGCCAACGACCGACGTACTTTTGCAGCTGTGGAACGCGCACTGCACAACCGATTGGACCGCACCTCCCTCGAACACCAGCTCGAGCAGGATGGCCGTGAACGGACGACGTTGAGTCTGTATCGATACGGCCATGTTGCCAATCCGCCCTTTTTCCGCGACCACCTTTTTTCTGTCTGGCAACCCCTGGGGGTCTTGGGACGCATCTACGTCAGTGGCGAGGGCATCAATGCCCAAATCAGCCTTCCCACGGAGGAGCTAGAGTCCTTCCGCCACACCCTCGACCACATCGATTGGTTGAAAGGCGTTCGACTCAACATCGCCATCGAAGGGGACGACAAGAGCTTCCTCAAGCTGATCATCAAGGTCCGGGACAAGATTGTGGCCGATGGCCTCGACGACGGTGCCTTCGATGTGACCGACTGTGGCGTGCACGTCTCCGCCGCAGAGTTCAATCAATTGGCCCAGTCCCCCGACACCGTGGTGGTGGACATGCGCAACCACTATGAAAGCGAGGTGGGGCACTTCAAGGGGGCCATTCTGCCCGCCTCTGAAACCTTTCGGGACGAGATCCGCGAAGTGGAGGACCTCTTGGATGCACAGCGAGACCAGAACATTGTCCTCTACTGCACCGGTGGCATCCGCTGCGAAAAGGCCAGCGCTTACCTCAAACACAAAGGGTTCCCCAACGTCCACCAATTGGAAGGGGGCATCATCGAATACGTGCGCCAAGTCAAGGAGCAAGGGCTCGAGAACCGGTTCCGCGGGGTCAACTTCGTCTTTGACGAGCGGTTGGCCGAGCGCGTCTCAGACGATGTCGTCGCCACCTGTCACCATTGCGGGACCGCTTGCGATGCCATCACGAACTGCGTGAATGCGGCGTGCAATGTGCTCATGGTTCAGTGTCCGGACTGTGCGGAAAAGTTGACGGGCACCTGCAGCTCAGAGTGCCAAGACTTTGTGGCCTTGCCGCCCGAAGCGCAAAAAGCCCAGCGGTCCGGCACCCGTCCTCAGCGGCGCACCTTGCGCGCACCCGACTCCGCCCGCCGAGCCGAGTTGTGATCAACCCCGATTTCGGGCCCGCTCCAGGAATTCGATGTTGCGCTTGAGGCCCGTGTAGCCCGTGCGCTGAACCGGGCTTTTCCGAAAGAGTTCCCCAAAGGTGTCCTCCTTGAGGTCCACCCATTCTTGCCGGGTCATCCGGAGCAGTTCCGGTTTGGGATCGAATGCCGGCTCTTGGTGTGGCGTCGCATGCCGGTTCCAAGGACACACCTCCTGGCAGAGGTCACAGCCAAACATCCAGTTGTCGAAGGAGCCCGCCATCGGTTCGGGCAGTGCATCCCGCAATTCAATCGTGAAGTAGCTGATGCACTTGCTTCCGTCCACGACCTGTGGCCGAATGATCGCTTGCGTGGGGCACACGTCGATGCACCGCGTGCAGGTTCCACAATGGTCCGTCACCGGCCCATCCGCCGGCAAGTCGAGGTCCACCAGAATTTCACCCAAGAAGAAGTGGCTGCCCCCCTGCTTGTTCAGCATCAAGCCATGCTTTCCGATCCAACCGAGGCCCGACTTGGCCGCCCAGGCCCGTTCGAGGATCGGTGCGGAATCCACATAGACGCGCCCGGCGATCTCTCCCCAATCGCGGCGCATCCACTTCAGCAGCTCCTTCAATTTCCATTTCACCACGAAGTGGTAGTCCTCACCAAAGGCGTAGGTCGACACCTTCGGCGCCTCGGGGTCCTCCTGTCGCACGTCGGTGTAGTGGTTGAACAACAAGCTGATGACCGTCTTGGTCCCCGGCAACAACAAGCGCGGATCGAGCCGCTTGTCGAAATGCTTCTCGAGATAGCCCATCTGACCATGCCGCCCTTCTGCGAGCCACGCCGCCAACCGCGGCTCTTCTGCCTCCAAGCGCTGTGCCTTGGAAAATCCGACACCAGAAAACCCGAGCTCTTCCGCCCAGCGGCGGATCTGCGTCACCCGCTCCTCTCCGATGTGCGCGGTGCGGCCCATGTGCCTCAGCCTGCGTCGAAGAGGCCACCGCCCGACGTCGGCACCTTGCCCAAATGGCGGTATGCCGCTTCCGTGGCTTGGCGGCCCCGCGGGGTGCGAATCAAGAATCCCTCCTGGATGAGGAAGGGCTCATACACTTCTTCGAGGGTGCCGGCATTCTCGCCCACGGCGGTCGCAATCGTGGTGATGCCCACGGGGCCGCCCTTGAATTTGTCAATGAGGGTGCCCAAAATGCGGTTGTCCATCTCGTCCAAGCCTTTGCGGTCAACATTGAGGGCATCCAAGGCATATCGAGTGATCTTGGGTTCAATGGTGCCGTCGCCTTTGATCTCCGCAAAGTCCCGCACCCGGCGCAAGAGGGCATTGGCAATCCGCGGCGTGCCACGGCTCCTTCCGGCGATCTCAAAGGCCGCCTCGTAGTCGATTGGGATGCCCAGCAATCCGGCGCTCCGTTCCACGATGCCCGTCAGGGTTTCGGCATCGTAGTAGTGCAAGCGCAGGTTGATGCCGAAACGCGCACGCAGTGGCGCTGTCAGCAAGCCACTTCTGGTGGTGGCGCCGACGAGGGTAAAGGGGTGCAGGTCAATCTGGACGGTGCGCGCATTGGGACCGGTGTCAATCACCAAGTCGATGCGAAAGTCTTCCATCGCACTGTAGAGGTACTCCTCCACAATGGGGCTGAGGCGGTGGATCTCGTCAATGAAGAGGACGTCGCGCGGCTCAAGCCCGGTCAGCAACCCCGCCAAATCCCCGGGCTTGTCCAACACCGGACCGCTGGTCGTCTTGATCGACACGCCGAGCTCGTTGGCGACAATGTTGGCCAAGGTGGTCTTTCCCAAACCGGGAGGACCATGAAACAGAACGTGGTCCAAAGACTCCCCTCGACGGGCGGCAGCCTGGACAAACACCTCCAGGTTTTCCAGGGCTTCACGCTGTCCTGCGAAATCCGAAAAGCCCGAAGGGCGGAGCACCCGCTCCACATCACCATCGCTGGCACCCTCGGCCGCACCCCTCAGGTCGAAATCCTCGTCCATGCCAGCAAGTTCGTCCCCACTCCGGACATTCCGGAGCGGCCCATTCCCTTCTTGCGCACAAAAAACGGGCCTCCCCCGGTGGGAAAGGCCCGTTTCTCATTCAACGGATGGTCCTCAGTGCGCGGTCTCGCCGTCTCCAAGCGGGACGGTCTGCGGCACAAAGTCCTCGTCAAAAGCAGGATTGCTGTAGTCGTACGCCCAACGGTGCACCTCCGGCAAAGCCCCAGGCCAGTTGCCGTGGACGTGCTGAACCGGCGTGGTCCACTCCAACGTGTTGGATGCCCATGGGTTTTCAGTGGCGCGCTGGCCACGGAAAATGCTGTAGAAGAAGTTGAACAGGAACAACAACTGCGACAACGCACCGATGATGGCAAACACCGAGATGATCGGGTTCAAGTCTGCGGTGGCGTCCAAGAACTCAAATGCGCTGTACTCGTAGTACCGGCGAGGCGCACCCGCCATGCCCACGAAGTGCATCGGGAAGAACACCCCATAGCCGCAAACAATCGTCAACCAGAAGTGGGCCATGCCCAGCTTCGTGTTCAGCATTCGACCGAACATCTTCGGGAACCAGTGATACACCCCGGCCAACAAGCCAAAGATGGCCGACATGCCCATCACAATGTGAAAGTGGGCGACCACGAAATAGGTGTCGTGCACCGTCACGTCGAGCGCAGAGTCCGCGAGGATGATGCCCGTCAAACCGCCGGTCACGAATGTGCTGACCAAACCAATGGAGAAGAGCATGGCTGGCGTGAAGCGCAGGTTGCCCTTCCACAGGGTGGTGATGTAGTTGAACGCCTTCACTGCAGACGGGATGGCGATGAGCAACGTGGTGAACACGAAGACGGATCCAATGAATGGATTCATGCCGGTCACAAACATGTGGTGACCCCACACGATGAAGCTCAAGAAGCCAATCGCCAGGATAGAGCCAATCATGGCACGGTAGCCGAAGATGGGCTTCCGGGCATTGGTGGCGATGACTTCGGAGCTGATGCCGAGGGCAGGCAACAACACGATGTACACCTCGGGGTGACCGAGGAACCAGAACAGGTGCTGGTACAGGATGGGCGAACCACCGGTCACGTCGAGCGCCTCACCTCCGATGAAGATGTCGCTCAGGTAGAAGGCCGTGCCCATGGAGCGGTCCATCAAGAGGAGCACCACGGCGGACACGAGCACTGGGAAGCTCAGCACGCCAAGGATGGCCGTGATGAGGAAGGCCCAGATCGTCAGCGGCAAGCGCAGCATCTTCATGCCCTTGGTGCGCAGGTTGATCACGGTCACGATGTAGTTCAGGCCACCCAACAAGGAGCTGACCACGAAGAGCACCATGGAAATCAACCACAGCGTCATGCCCATGCCACTGCCTGGCATGGCCTGCGGAAGAGCGCTCAGCGGCGGATACACGGTCCAACCGCCTGAGGCGGCACCCCCTTCCACAAAGAGGGAGAAGACCATGATGACGCTGGACACAAGGAAGAACCAGAAGCTCAACATGTTGAGGAATCCGGATGCCATGTCGCGGGCACCAATCTGCAACGGGATGAGCAGGTTGGAGAACGTTCCGCTCAAGCCACCCGTCAACACGAAGAAGACCATGATGGTGCCGTGAATGGTGACCAAGGCGAGGTAGGCGTTGCGGTCGAGAACGCCGCCGGGTGCCCACTTGCCGAGGAAGGTCTCCAGCACGCCGAAGGACTCACCCGGCCATCCCAATTGGAGGCGGAAGAAAATGGACAGGGTCACTGCCAGAATGCCCATGAACACAGCCGTGATCAAGAATTGCTTCGAGATCATCTTGTGGTCCTGGCTGAAAACGTACTTGGAGATGAAGCTCTCCTGGTGGTGTGCGTGTGCTCCCATGGTTTCAGATTCGTTCAGGGGTTCAGTGGATCATGGCCATTTCACCGCTTTCAGCCAACTCAACATCGGCTGTCGGGGTGGGTTCGTCTTCCGGCGCAGAAGGAGCGTCCTCGTCCACGAGGAAGACATCCTGCTGCTCAAGCCAAGCCTCATATTCCTCTTGGCTCTCCACGATGACGTCCATCTTCATGTTGAAGTGGGCGGCACCACAGACCTTGTTGCAGAGCAGCACATAGTTGAAGTCGGGATCGTCCAAGATCGTCCGCATGCTGTCCGTGGTGATCGTGGGCGTCATCTTGAAACGGGTCGGAACACCGGGAACCGTGTTCATCTGAGCGCGGAAGTGCGGCATGAATGCCGAGTGGATCACATCGCGGCTGCGGAAGACGAACTCGACCTCTTGGCCCACCGGCAAATGGAACTCGCCCTTGACCACTTGGTCGTCCCGACCGGTGTCGAAGCTGTTCATGCCGTTTTCGAACGTGAAGCTTTCGATCTCCAGGATTCGCTGGCGGTGGCGCATGAGGCGCTTCAACTTGTCTTCCTTGGCCTCAATCTGCGCATCCGTCAGGATGAGAAGCCGGTCTGCCTCGTGGGCCAACAGGTGGTCAATTTCAGCGATCCGAGCTTCCGCAACGGCTTGCCATCCATCGTGACCGTGGTCAGCGTGGTCGCCGTGATCGGCATGGTCGGCATGGTCGTCGTGGCCGTCGTGACCCGCGTGGTCGTCGTGACCGGCGTGGTCGTCGTGACCCGCGTGGTCGTCGTGGCCGTGATCGCCGTGACCGTGGTCGTCGTGTGCGAGGCTGGCCTCGAGCTTGGCGCGCTCGGCCAACAACAGGCCCTTCTCCATGGCGAGGTCCTGCTCGAGATCGCCAATCTGCTTTTCAATCTCCACCATGGCGTCTTCCACCCCTTCCGGCGTGATGATGCCCAACGGATTCATCGGCGTGATCAAATTGTAATTGGACTGGCCAAACTCGCCGTCGTTGCCCACGTAGCGCGCCGTCCAGTCAAACTGCTTGGAGTAGACCTCAATGCGCAGCGCTTCCGCTGACGCATCCCCGGTCATCTGGTTCCACGTCCGCAGGCCATAGATGATGATGACCGCCAACACGATGGACGGGATGACCGTCCACACCAACTCCAGACGATTGTCATGGGCGAAGAAGGTGGCCTTGCGGTTCTTGTCGTAGGCGTATTTCCAGGCGAAATAGAACAGCATCGTGTTCACCAGCACGAAGACCGCGGTGATGATCCAGATGTTGAAGCTCATGAGGGTGTCCACAGCCACACCATGGGCCGAGGCCGATGGCGGAGCGTAGTCCCCATACGCCCAGTACAAGTAGGCGGTGGAGGCGAAGAACACCGTCACGAAGACGAGAAACAGGTTCGCGTTCAAGCGGGTGTCCGCGTGGGAGATGTCCTCCTCACGGCGTCCCGAAATGCGGGACGAGAGTTCGTAGACTTTCGCCAGCTGCCCAATGGCAACGATGCCGACGATGACGACCAGAAGGATGAGCAATTGCATATCGACTCAGTTTGGGGTCAGTAGTGGAGGGCTTTGGATTCCTCGAGGTACGGGTGGTTCACCGGAATGAGCGGCGCCGAAGCGAGTCGGCTGAGCGTCACGTGGATGAACAATCCGAGGAATCCGAGGAAGGTTCCCCATTCAAAGAACCCGAAATGCGCGTGGTCGTGCAGAGTTCCGGGTACGACGAGCAGATATACGTCCGCGTAGTGCCCGCAGAAAATGAGGAAGCAGACCGGAATCAAGAAATAAGGGTTGCGCTTGGCATCCCGGGCGACGAGCACATAGAACGGAATGGCGAAGTTCACGAAGAACATCGCGATGAAGGGCACCTTGTAGTTGGTGAACATCCGCGCGATGTAGTACGTCACCTCTTCCGGAATGTTGGAGTACCAAATGAGCAGGAACTGAGAGAACCAGAGGTAGCTCCAGAGCATGCTGATGGCGAAGACCCACTTGCCCATGTCGTGCATGTGGCTCTCGTTGACCTCCTTGAAATAGCCCACGGAACGCAACCAGGTCAAGGTCACCGTGGCGAAAATGAGCATGCTCACCCACATTCCACTGAAGATGTACCATCCGAAGAGGGTCGAGAACCAGTGCGTGTCGATGGACATGATCCAGTCCCAAGCCAGCGTGGAGCTGAACACGGCAAAGAAGACGAGGAACAAGGCGCCGCGGCGGTACATCTTGTAGTGCAGGTCCGTGCCTCCAATCTCATCCTCAGCCAGGCTCCACTTGCGGAACAGGCGGGCGAAGAGCAGGAAGGTCCCGATGTAGACCAACGTGCGCAGCCAAAAGAAGCCGCCATTGAGGTAGGCACTCTTGTTGGCGATGATGTGGTCAAAGTTGGGGTTGTCCACGGCACCTTCTGCCATCTCATGGGACAGGGACCCGTCCGGCAGCATGTACTCGTAATACAAGGTGTGGTCCATCCAGTGGTAGAGGTGGTGCAGGTGGAATTGACCCGCCAGCAACACGATCAAAATGGCACCCGCTCCAAAGGGCAGGAATCCGTAGATCGCCTCGAACAGGCGCTTCAACACCGCACTCCAGCCGCTCTCCGTGGCGTATTGCAACGCGTAGAAGAACAAGGCACCGAGCGCCAGAGAGAAATAGAAGAACCCGTTGACCAGCAGGTTGGCCCAGAAACGCTGGTGCCCGTGGCTGTCATCGAACAGGAATCCAGAAGCGAGGGCGACCACACCGATGCCCATCAGCACATAGGTCAGGGTCTTGGCGCGGCCCTCGAAGCGGTAATTCATCGTGTCCATGGCTCAGAAGTCGGAGTTGTCTGCCATGCCTTCCATGCCCATGGGGGCGGCTGGAGCGGCCGGCGCAGGTTGCTCTTGCTCGGCCTCACCAGCGGGAACCGGCATGCCGTTCTCATCGAATTCGGGCATCTCGCCCCCTTGCTGGAGCACCTTGATGTACTCGATCACCTCCCAACGCTGGCGCTGGCTGAGCTGGCTGGCGTGGGAGCCCATCAGGCCCTTGCCCCAGGTCAGGGTGTGGTACATCTTGCCCTCCGGCAAATCCTTCAGCTTGTCTTGGTAGCTCGGAATGCCGGCAATGTGGCCATTGACGCTCAGGGCGCCATCGCCTTTGCCTTCCTCCCCGTGGCACTGGGTGCAGAATGCAGTGTAGACCGCTTGACCCGCCTCGATGTTGGCTTGGTTGGTCGCCAGCGGGCTGGTCAATTCCAATCCGGCACGCTCATAGTCCTCCGGGGTCTGGGCGTAGGGATAGGGCAATGAGAAGGCCAGCTGCTCTTCTCCGCGGAACGGAATGGTTCCGGGAACCGGCTTCCGGCTGGACGGCGTGTTGCGCTGGGCGCGGGCCACATCCTCTCCGACGACGTACGCCTCCTGGCCGTAGTCGACATACGCCTCCACAGCCGGGCTGCGGTACATGTCGGGCATGTACTCGATTCCAGGGCTGTTCGGGTCCGTGGTGCAGGCCGTCATGAAGACGACAGCTGCGATGGGCAATGCGTTCAGGACTTTCATGCTGCGTAATCCTTGATGCTGAGCTCCAGCAGTTCAGTGTCGTTCACCGCGGCCTCAATGCCGGCGGCATCCATCTCGTTCTCCTCGGTGAGGATTTCCAGGACAAACTTGTCGTCCGTGGTGCGCGGATCGGGGTTGGTCGCCGGCATGCCGGGCAGCGTTCC
>CBFHWV010000038.1:8461-17174 GCA_965659565.1 uncultured Flavobacteriales bacterium | reverse complement strand
TGTCCCCGTTGAGGACGAGGACGTCCGGGTCAATGGACTGCAGGTAGGCGAGAATTTCGTGGGCCCGGCAACCGCGCATGCCGAGGTGGAGGTCCGAAATGACGGCGAGCTCGACCTTTCTTCTTGGGGGAGTCATCAAACAAGAAGGGGCGCCTGTTTGAACAGGATGCCAAGCCAATGTGAAATTCCCGTTGGCTCCGCAATCAACGGGCGAAGGGGCTGTGGTTTTGGTAGTTGCGGCGGACGAAGTCCAAGGCGGCCTGGAGGATCTCGCCCATGTTGGTGGCCCGCTTGAAATTCACGTCGCCGGTGAGCGCGAAGAGGTCCCGCTTGAGTTCGGCAATCTTGCCTTCGTCAGACAGAGGCTGGTCCTGCATGCAGGCGAGCAATTCCTCCAAACGGTGCACCTCGCTCGTGGCGCGCTTGGCCAGCAACGCCCGCTCCTCTTGGATGTATTGCTGCACGGATTGCTCGGGCAGGACCTCGCGGGTCATGCGGGACAGCGCGTCGTTTTCAGGAAGGTGCTCGGGTTGGTACACTTTGGCATTGCCCTCGTAGCTCTGCTGGTCAAAGTCGATGGAGCGGATGCGGTATTGGACCCGGTCAAAATCCTGCGTGATCACGACCACGTAGTTGTACGACCGCATGTCGCCGAGAAGACGCATGAAGCAGCGCTCATTGAACTTGACGTATTCCTTGGCCAGCGCCCGCTTGTCTTGCATTGGCAACACGTCAAGCCGCTCCTCGATGAAGACGTCGCCGGGAATGCCCACGATGTGCTCCTCGATGAGGGTGCCGGCGTGGACAAGGAACTGGATGCGGTTGGGCGACAGGAGTTGCTCCAATTCCAGGCCGTAAATGCGCGAGGCATCGCACCGCTTGATGTACAGGAAGATGTAGTTGTCGTTGATGACGTTCCGCACCTTGACCCGGAAGGGCTTGGTGTTGCCAAACGTGCAAAAGGCGATGCTGTCCACTGTGATGAACGGGAGGATGGTGTCGCTGCCGTCCGCGTGGAGGATGGAGTAGACGCGCTTGAGGTTGATTGCGAGCTCGTCCCGGTCCGCATTGGAGAAGAGGCAGTCCACCCAGAGTGTATCGCGGCCCTCCTCGTCGAGGATGGCGATGCTGCCTTCGAAGCGAAGCAGGTCATCATAGGCGACCGGGATGTTGACGGACCGGTTGTGGCGGTCGAGGTAGGCTTGCAGCCGGGGAGTGACCGGAAATGGCTGCTTCTTCTTGGAGATCAGTTTGTTGTTCACGGGGATGGAACTCAAGAGGCGGAGCGGATGTGTTGCCAATTCAGGCGGCGGAAGCGCGGGGCATGGCGGTACGCGTCCGGAACGGCCTGCGTGATCAGGTCGGCCAGGGCATGGAGCAAGGCCTCCCGGTGAAATTGTGGCCGGACCACGATGGAAATCTCGCGGGCTGGTTGGGGCGCAGCAAACCGGCGGATCAGGGGGTCTTCCGGAATCGCCTCCGCCTCGAGTCCGGGGATGAGCGTGCATCCTCCGGTTTCCCTGACCAGCCGCTTCAACGTTTCCAAAGACCCGCTTTCACAGCGGAACCCCACTTGGCATCCCCGGGATTCTGAGGCGCACAACTGGAGCGCCTGCGCCCGGAAGCAGTGGCCCTCTTCCAGCAGGAGCATGGTTTCAGGGGGCAAGTGGTCCGCGTGCAAGGCGCCGCTCGGCACCGAAAAGGCAGCGTGGTCGTTGTGGACGTAAGCCAACAGGGGCTCGAGATACAAGGGCAGGTGCCGGAGTCCGGGCGCATCGAGCGGCGTGGACAAGACCCCGATGTCGATGGTCCCGAGCTGCAGCCCCTCGACCATGGCGCTCGTGGTGCGTTCCATCAGGTGGAGTTCGAGGTTGGGCATGGCCTCGGAAATGGAGGGCAGGATGCGGGGCAGCAACGCCGGGGCAATGGTGGGGAGCACCGCGAGCCGCAGCACTCCTTCCATCCGCTCGGTTTCGTCGTCCATCCAAGCCGTCAGGTCGTCGATTTCGAGCAGCAAGCTCCGGGCGGTCTGTAGGACCCGCATGCCGGCAGGAGTCAGGTCGATGGGGGCCTGACCGCGGTCAAAGAGCAGGGTGCCCATTTCGTCTTCCAGTTTCTTGAGCTGCATGGACAGGGTGGACTGTTGAACGCCGCACGCCTTGGCGGCTTTGCCGAAGTGCCGCTCTCGGGCAATGGCGTCGACGTAGCGCAATTGTTGCAAGGTCATTCCAATCGATTCTATCGATGGGCATGAAGGTAATGTCGATTTTGATGATGACAGAGGGTGGTCTAGGTTTGGGCCGATTCACCGATTCAACACCATGACAAAGACACTTCAATGGTGGTTTGGCGGGGCCCTCATGGCCTTGACCGTGACCGCTTGCAACTCCAATGATGCCGCCTGTGATTCCGCGGAGGGCGGCTCAGGATGCCCCTTCCACAGTGGGGTGGCGACCGGGCCCTCCGGAGAGGGCGGACGCGGAAAATCGCTGCAGGAATGGTGGCCAAATCGGCTGGACCTCGGCGTCCTCCGCCAGCACTCCGAGAAGTCCAACCCGATGGGAGAGGACTTCGATTATCGCGCCGCGTTCAGCCAAGTGGACTACGACGGTCTGAAAAAAGACATTGAGGCGGCCATGCTCGATTCCCAGGATTGGTGGCCCGCCGACTGGGGCAACTACGGGGGGCTCTTCATTCGCATGGCCTGGCACAGCGCCGGCACTTACCGGACCGGCGATGGCCGGGGCGGCACGCGAGAGGGACAGCAGCGTTTCGCACCGCAGAACAGTTGGCCGGACAACGGCAACCTCGACAAGGCCCGCCGCCTGCTGTGGCCTGTCAAACAGAAGTATGGCAATGCCATCTCCTGGGCCGACCTCATGATCTTGGCCGGCAACGTCGCCTTGGAATCCATGGGCTTCGAGACCTTGGGCTTCAGTGGGGGCCGGGCCGATGTGTGGGAGCCGCAGGAGAACGTCTACTGGGGTTCCGAAACCGAGTGGCTTGAAGACGGGCGCTACGAAGGTGACCGCGAGTTGGAGAACCCGCTGGCCGCTGTTCAGATGGGGTTGATTTACGTCAATCCAGAAGGCCCCAATGGCAACCCCGATCCAATTCTGGCCGCCCACGACATCCGCGAGACGTTTGGCCGCATGGGCATGAACGACGAAGAGACCGTGGCCTTGATCGCAGGGGGTCACACCCTCGGAAAGACCCACGGCGCGGGTCCGGCATCGCATGTGGGGGTCGCCCCTGAGGGTGCCGCCATGGAGGAGCAGGGCTTCGGTTGGAAGAGCGATTACAAGAGTGGCAAAGGCCAGGATGCCATCACCTCGGGACTGGAGGTCATTTGGACCAAGACCCCAACGGAGTGGAACCAAGGCTACTTCAAGTCCCTCTACAACAACGAATGGGAGCTGACCAAGAGCCCCGCCGGTGCCCACCAGTGGGTGGCCAAGGATGCCGAAGAGATTTTCCCGGACGCCTTCGACGAGAACAAGAAGCACCGTCCAACCATGCTGACCACGGACCTGTCGCTGCGCTTCGATCCGGCTTATGATGCCATCTCCCGGTATTTCATGGAGAATCCGGACGCCTTCGATGCGGCCTTCGCTCGGGCTTGGTTCAAGCTGACCCACCGGGACATGGGCCCAAAAACGAACTACATCGGACCCGAGGCGCCAGCGGAGAGCTTCATCTGGCAGGATCCAGTCCCCATGGTCGACCATCCGTTGGTCAATGGCCAGCACGTCGAGGCCCTCAAAGCCGGCATTGCCAAATCCGGGCTGGCGGCAGAGGACTTGGTCTTCACGGCATGGGCGTCGGCGTCCACCTTTCGGGGGTCGGACAACCGGGGTGGGGCCAATGGCGCGCGCATTCGCCTCGAACCCATGCGCTCCTGGGCGTGCAACAATCCTGATCGCCTCGACCGCGTGCTGGCCGGGCTGGAGGAGATCCGGTCGTCCTTCAATGCGGCCCATGCGCCGGTCCAAATTTCCATGGCGGACTTGATCGTGCTGGCCGGTTCCGCCGCAGTGGAGCAAGCTGCTGCTGAGGCAGGCGTCGCGGTGGACGTTCCCTTTGTCCCTGGCCGCACCGATGCGTCGCAGGAAGAGACCGACGTCAACAGTTTTGCTGTGCTCGAGCCCATGGCGGACGGGTTCCGCAATTACCAGGTGCAGGAATACACCTTGACGAGCGAGGAATTGCTGGTGGACAAGGCCCAGCTTCTGACATTGACGGCCCCCGAAATGACGGTGCTGGTCGGGGGCATGCGTGCCCTCAATGCCAATGTTGACGGCAGTACCCATGGCGTTCTGACCGACCGCCCAGGCGCATTGAGCCATGACTTCTTCGTGAACCTGCTCGACATGTCTACGGAGTGGGAGCCGACCGATGAGGCGGCCATGACGTTCGTCGGACGCGACCGGTCCACCGGAGAAGAGCGCTGGACGGCCACGCGTGCCGACCTCGTTTTTGGTTCCCATTCGGAACTGCGGGCCATTGCCGAAGTCTACGGCAGTGCGGATGCCGGCGAGAAATTCGCCCGCGACTTTGCCGCCGCTTGGGTCAAGGTCATGAACCTCGACCGCTTCGACCTGTTGGCGTCGAACTGAGCGTTCAGCGTCACCTGCACAGCCATTGAAAGAGCGCTGGGGACTGTTCCCCGGCGCTCTTTGTTTGTGAAAGCGGCATTGCAGGAAAAGTCTGACGGATTCGTCGGATTCAAGCTGTCAATTCGGAGTGGGCATTCCCTTCACATTTGCACCACCAATAACCGTTATGCTTCACTTTCACTCCTACAGCACCCGAATGGTCAACACCCGTCGCGGGGTGTTGGAATGCCTCGAATCCGCACTGGGCGATGACATGGACAAGGCCAGCTTGTTGATGTGGCACGCCTCCATTGGGCACGACTTTCAAGATTTGCTCGACGCTTGCCGTGAACATGCGCCGAATGCCCGTGTCGTGGCGGCTTCGAGTTGCGGCGTCGTTGGAAAAGAAGGGGTGAGCGAGTCCATGAAGGACATGGCCCTCATGGCGGTGGAAGGCCAGGAGTTTGCCGTGGCCCAATGCGACGGGTTGAATGGAACCAATGCCCGCCAAAAATGCGCCGAGATGGCGCGCGCACTCCTCGAGCAGGATGCCAACGTCAACATGGTCTACTTCCTCGGGTCTGGCATCGACACGGCAAATGACCAGTGCATCCTGGGGCTGGAGGAAGTGTTGGGACAGGAGGTGACCATTTTTGGGGCGACCTCCTCAGACAACATGAAGGGGCGGGTGAATTTTCAAGCCGTCGATGACACGGTGATGGAGCACGGCGCATTCATCGTGGGGTTCAGCGACCCCACGCTCAAGGTGGAAACGCAGGCCACGCACGGTTTTGTGGCCGTTGGCGAACCCTTGGTGGTCACCAAGAGCAGCGGACACCTCATTCACGAGTTTGACGGCAAGCCCGCGTGGGAAGCGTACACGGACCGGTTGGGCCTGACCCCAGATTCACAACCGGAGCACACCATTCCGATTGGAGCGCTGGGGGAGCGGTTGAGTCCAGAAAAGGCCAAGGAATACGGCAATGACCACATTCTTCGTGCCGTGACCTCTCGACAAGGCACGGATCTTGTCTACGCCACGACGGTGGAGGAAGGCACCGAGTTGTACCTGACCGTTCGGGACGAACCGCTCATCTTCAATGAAATGGATCGGATTGTCGATGAAATCCAAACGCGGATGGCCGGTCGAAAAGCCGTGGCCGTATTTCACGCGGACTGTCTCGCCCGAGGGCGCATGCTGTTCAATCGGGTCATCAAAGAGGAATTGGTGGGCAAAATGCAGTTCCCCTTCTCGGAGGGCGGCGTGTGTCCGCCTTGGTTGGGCATGTACGGATTCGGAGAGTTCGCCCGCTTGGGGGGAGACAACGAATACCACAATTACACCACAGCCCTTTACGTGCTGTACCGTTGATGACATCCACCGGCCTGTTTTGTCATTGACCGAGACCATGACCCACGCGGAGTTGCAGCAGGCTTATCTCGAGCTTCAGGCTCGTGTGACCCGTTTCTCCGCAACGGAGCAGGCCTTGATCAATGCCCATGATCGGCTGGACCAGGAGCGCCTGGTCTACAAGTTGATGAACGACTTTCATTCCGCGGCCATCGAGGTCAAGGATGTGCCCAGTTTGCTGAGCCTCATCTCCGAGACGCTGGTGGAGCTGTTTGAAACGGAGTGGGGGTACGCCTCGTTTCGATGTGCCATGCACCCGGAGCGCAGCGCCTCCCATTTGGAGGGCGGGCATCGGGGTGAAGCCTCCGAGTTGGAGGCCGCCTTGCGAAACGTGGTACAACAGTCCGCGGAGGGTCCGGAAAATCGAATCTTGGAGGACGCCGCGTGCACGGGTGTGATCCAGCGCGGCTTTGTGGCCCGCAGAAACAAGAAACAGCCGGAGTCCGAATTGGTCGTGGTGGGCGGGGTCTCGCAACGGATGAGTGAGAATTATGCCCCATTTGGCGACAACACCACCAGTCTGTTGAAGCTGTTTGTCGATTCTTGTTCATCCTATTTGGACAACCTTACCTACGCCGGGCGAATCCAAATGCAGCTCGAAACCATCCGGCAATCCGAGCTGGAGCAACGCAAATTGTCCCTCATCACCACCAACACGAGCAGTGGCGCCATCATCACCGATGCCCACGGCCGCATTCAGTGGGTCAATTCGGCGTTTGTGGAGTCCACAGGCTACACCATGGAAGAGGCGGTGGGCCAACGGCCGAAGGACATGCTCCAATGGGAGGGGGACAATGACCCCGAAGTGCTCCTCCGGTTGTCCAACGCCCTGTGGTCGCAAACCGGCATCAGCGTGGGGTTGAAAAACCGGAGGAAAAACGGGGAGCCGTTCTACATCAACCTCAACATCACCCCCGTCCACGATGAGCATCACCAGCTCATCAATTTCATCGCCATTCAGCAGGACATCACAGAGCAAAAGCTGGCCGAGCAGCGCATCCTGGAGCAGAACGATGCGCTGAAGAAAATCAACCAGGAGCTGGACCATTTCGTCTACAGCATTTCGCATGATTTGAGGGCGCCATTGTTGTCCATCCAAGGCTTGCTGGGCCTCATTGACCCCAACGGCAATTCAGAAGAGGACCATCAATACCTCGGCTTGATCGAGGAGAGTGTGAAGCGTTTGGACAACACGATCCTGGACATCCTCAACTATTCCCGCAATGCGCGGCTCGATGTGGTCCACGATCATTTTGATCTCAAGCAGACCATCGAGGACGTTGTGCAGGATTTGTCGAGTTTGCGACCCGATGTGCGCACGTGCGTGGATTGGAATGGCCCCTCAGAAGTTCACCTCGATGAGGTGCGGGTGGGGGTGGTTCTCAAGAACATCCTCTCCAATGCCTTGAAGTACAGCAAGAGCGGCCAGGATGACGCGGCGGTACAGGTGAAGGTGGACAACCGTCCGGGTCATTGCACCATCACCGTTTCGGACAATGGCGAGGGCATCCCGGAAGACCTTCAACCACGGGTTTTCGACATGTTCTTCCGGGCCACCAACAGCAGCTCTGGCACCGGGCTTGGGCTGTACATCTGCAAGGAGGTGGTCGACAAGCTGGGGGGCAACATCTCCTTGACGTCCACTCCCAACGAGGGAACCGAAGTCCGCGTCGAACTGCCCCAAATCCCAACTGCATCATGAGCCGATACCTCCTCATCGACGACGACGACATCATCCAATTTGTGCACCGAAAAGTGGTCGAACGCTTTGACCCGGAGGCGGACATTCACGTGGCGCACTCCGTGGACGACGCCTTGTCCTTTCTGCTGAACAGGGGAGAAAACGAGTGGCCGGAGGTGGTGTTTCTGGACATCAACATGCCAATCAAGAATGGCTTCACGTTTGTGGATGGGATTCGGGACGACCACCCGGATTTGTTCCAAAAACTGCAGGCGCAATCGAGGGTGTTCTTGCTCACGTCGTCCGTGAATCCGCGCGACATGAGACAGGCCGAAGCCTGCATTCTCATCGAGAAGTTGCTGGCCAAGCCCCTCAAGGTGGACATGCTTGAAAGGCTCCTGGGCGTTGAAGTACACCCACATCCAGACTGACGGTGGTGTCGTGCCCACAGCAGAGAGGGACTTTGATCGGCGATCTTCTTTTTGGGCACCCCCGGTTAGCTTGCAGACATGAACAAAAAGGTCATGCTGCTCGGTTCTGGCGAGCTGGGCAAAGAGGTGGTCATCGCTTTGCAGCGTCTTGGACAGCACGTCATCGCAGTGGACGCCTACCCCGGAGCTCCGGCCATGCAGGTGGCGGATGAATTCGAGGTGATCTCCATGCTCGATGGCGATGCGCTCGATGCCATTGTGGCCAAGCACCAGCCCCACATCCTCGTTCCGGAGGTGGAGTCCATTCGGACCGAGCGCTTCTATGACTTCGAGAAGCAAGGCATCCAAGTGGTGCCATCCGCCAAGGCGGCCCATTTCACCATGAACCGGCGGGCCATCCGAGACCTTGCTGCCCAAGAACTCGGCCTGAAGACCGCGCCCTACCGATACGCCACGTCCCTCGCGGAATTGGAGGCCGGGGTGGCGGCTGTGGGCATGCCCTGTGTCGTGAAGCCGCTCATGTCCAGCTCGGGAAAGGGCCAAAGCGTCATCCGCACCGAAGCCGACATCGAGACGGCGTGGAAATACGCCCTCG
>CBFHWV010000038.1:0-8363 GCA_965659565.1 uncultured Flavobacteriales bacterium | reverse complement strand
GAGGGATCCCGTGGTGACCTCGCAGAAATCATCGTGGAGGCCTTCATCGATTTCGACTACGAGATCACGCTCCTGACGCTGACGCAGGCCAGCGGCGACACGCTGTTTTGCGCGCCCATCGGGCACCGCCAGGAGCGCGGCGATTACCAGGAAAGCTGGCAACCCGCCGTCATGGAGCCGGCGCTGCTGAAGGAGGCCCAGGACATGGCCGCCGCGGTGACAGCCGCTTTGGGGGGCAATGGCATCTGGGGCGTCGAATTCTTCATCCAGAACCCCCAGGGTGGACAGCCGGGCACCGTTTACTTCTCGGAGCTGTCACCCCGTCCGCATGACACCGGGATGGTCACCCTCGCCGGGACGCAGAACTTCTCCGAATTCGAGCTGCACGCTCGGGCCGTCCTCGGCCTGCCCGTGCCCGCCATCGTCCAACAGCGCCCCGGCGCCAGTGCGGTGGTCCTCGCTCCTGAATCGCTGGCACCTCACGCAGGCGCCGCCCCGGTCATCACCGGACTGGCCGAGGCCGCTGCCGCACCCAACAGCGACCTGCGCGTCTTTGGGAAGCCCACCGTGCGGCCCTACCGCCGGATGGCGGTGGCCGTGACCCATGGCGCACCAGGCGACGATGTCGCAGACCTCGTTGAGCGCGCCAAGGCCATCGCCGCCCTCATCCACGTTGACATCCAACCACAATGACGAAGAAGCGAATTCCCCAAGTCCTGTGCCTCGTCGGCCTTGCGCTGACCTTGACCGGTGTGGCGTTCAAATTGAACCACCTCGCCGGCGCCCACACCGCCACCAACGTGGGTGTGGCTGTCCTCGTGGTTGGCCTGGTTCTGTGGGCCATCCAGCTCCTTCAGGGCCGAGCAGACGAGGCGGATGGATGAGCCGCTCGACTTCTCCGCGGAGGTAGAGCGCCTCGAGATGAAAGGGTCGTGGACCTTTGTGGTCTTGCCCGATTCCATTTGGGCACGGGCCAAGGCCGCCGGTCAAAAACGGTGGATCTGCACCCTCAATGATGTGGTCACTTGGCATTGTGCCATCATGCCCCTGGGGGATGGGCGGCGCTTCGTGGTGACATCCAAAGACAAGCTCAAGGCGGCGGAGGCGGATTTGGGCCATCACGTCCACGTGTTGCTCGAGCCCGACATGAGCCAATACGGCATGGCCTTGCCGGAAGACTTGGAGGAGATGTTGGAGGCCGATCCAGAATTCCAACGGCGCTTCGATGAGATGAAGCCGGGACGACGCCGTGGCGTCATCCACCACATCGCCTCCGCCAAGACGGAAGAGACCATCGCCAAGCGCATTGTCCGACTCATGCAGGAGTTGGGCATGGAGGAGCCTTGACCGGCTTCCCCTAATTTGTGCCCACACCTGACTGGACCCATGAAGAACCCCATCGTCTACACGCTGGTCGGAGGCCTTGTCCTCTTTGTCTGGCAGTTCCTCTCCTTTGCCGCCATCAACCTCCACGGCGAGGCGCAGACCTACACGGAAAAGGACCAGCAGATCCTTGAATTCCTCGACGCCATCGACCTCGAGCCCGGCATGTACGCACTCGGTGCGCCCTCCGATGCAGAGCGCACAGATCCGGCGTTGCAGGAGGCCTACCTCGAGCGGATGGAGGGCCAGCCTTGGGCGCAATTGAACTACCAGGCGGCCTGGAGCAACGACATGACCGGCAACCTTCTCCGAAGCCTCGTGATGAACCTGCTGACCGCCTTCCTGCTGTTCTGGATGATGAAGAACCTGGCCGATCCGACACTGTCGCGCAGGGTCATGCTCACCGTCTTCGTCGGCTGGGCGGGCTTCATGTTCTTTCCCTACAGCAACTTCATCTGGTACAAAAAGCCCGACATTTGGGCGCACCTGATCGACGGCACCGTGCCGTTCGCGCTCCTCGGCCTCCTCGGCCCGAAGCGGCATTGAGTCCCCCTCAGGGGAGGTCACTCATCCGTTCGCTCATTGCGGTGCACATGGAGGCTGGGTCTGTGGTGAGGCCGAGGGCCTTGCGCTGGACCCGCAACCCCGACATGCACCGGGGATGCTCGGCCATGTGCGCGTCGAGGATGGCCTTGCCGGATTCGGGCCGGCCCTGATTGTATTCGCTCATCGTGCGCACGACATCGCTGTGGTTGAGTGCGATGTCCTTGGGGTGCAACTGGATGCAGAATTCCTCCGTGGCAGACCAATCCGCTTTGAAGTTGCCGGGTTGACGCAGCACTCGGCCAATGGCGTTTTGAGCCATGACCCAGGATCCAATGAGCAAGAACATGGCCGACATCGCTCCCACGAGCACCGGGTGCGGAGCCACCCGGGGAGATTCCTCCGGGGGGTGCTGCATCTTGAACCACCAGCCAAGCACGGCAAAGGGCCACAGGATTTCCGCCCGTTCCGCAGGGAAGGTGAACGCGATGAATGGGAGGATGAACCACATCCATCTGCCCATGCTCTTGCGCATCGGCCAACACAAAGCCACGAGAATCAGGAACGCGGGAAGGCCGAGTTCATAGGACCATTGGAGCAGCTCCGAATGGGCCCGGCGGATGCCTTCTCCACAGCGGTCATTGGCGACGTTGACGTACCCCTCGGCATCGTCGCGCCATGAGGCGAGGCCGCCTCCAGTCCAGCTCAAGTTGTCGGTGGTCCAACGCCACAGCTTCAGGCGGATGGAAGAACTCTCTGCCGCGCTCAAGTTGTATGTGATGTCCAGGCTTTTGACCATGTCCGGCATGGTCTTGAAGCGTTCGATCCGTTCCTCTTGCGGGAGGAGATTCCACCCGACTTGCACAGCGGTGAACAGCAAGGCCGCGCTGACAAAGGCCATCTTGATCTTTCGGGTCGCCATGCCCGACATCCACAGGGAGTAGAGCATCCACAACGTGCTGGCCAGCAGGACGCTCCGCACTTGGTAGACCAAGGCGAGAAGGGTGATGAAGCCCCACCACCGCAGCCACCGCTCCTTGGAGATGTGGGCGCCAAGAACGCACATGGCGAACAGGGACTCCATGGCGATGTTGCGGTGCGCCCAGGGCAGGCTCATTTCATAAGAGGCGCCATGGTTCCATTCGCCGTTCCACATGAGCTTGAGCGCATGAAGGAGCATGAGTCCACCGAGGAGAAGTGCCACCAAGGGAAGGGCTTTGATGCCGTTCCAGAAGCGTCCTCGGTTCACAGGCAATGTCCAGACCCACGTCCAGAGCCACCCCCACATGGCCAGGACTTCCCAACGTTCACATCCACCCCGGATGCCTTGCACGATCAACAACGCCATCCCCAGGCCCCAGAATGCCGGATGGGACAGCCGGAGGGTGCGGCCCCATGCGAAGGCGACGGAAACAGCGATGGTGATGAGCCATGCTGTTGTCCAGTGGCGATCATAGGCTTGGCCGGCCTCAGCAAAGGACACGGTCAGTGTGACCATGCCGAAGAGCAGGATGGGCAGGATGTCCTTTTGCAAAGCGCTCCACGAAAAGGGCGAAGGGGATGGGGAAGTCGGCATTTTGACTTTCAAAAGATACTTCGGGTGTCTTTCACAAGAAGCACAAGAGAGGAGGTAAGGGGTGCGCTGATAACGAGGGTATTGGGCTCAATTCGTGTCCAAAGTACACCTTCAAGTGCTTGAAAACGTGTGACTTGAGAATTATCTTGGCGAACCCAATTGTCCTTCATGAAGACCCGATCCCTCAACGAATTGCGTCAGACACGTGACGCTGTCTACACCCCGCCGACCTCCCACAAGCAGCGGTTGAATCAACGCCTCGAAGGCCGCAGCTACTTGGTGCTGGATGCAGAAGGGATGCCCGAGGTGACGTGTGATGACGTGCAGTGCATCCTCGATGTGCGCCCTGCCCTCAAGGGTGAGGAGATTCTGGCGCATTTTGAGGACGGTGCGACGGCCATGGACCTCCCGGATGGAAGCTGCATCCGTGTGGTGCCGCGCCGCAAGCGCAACTGATTCACTCTGGCTGTGGAGGGCCGTTGTTGCGCCCGCCGCATTTGAAACGGGCGCGGAAGCGGTCCACCTTCTCTTTGGGCACCACGCCCCTGGCCACGAGTACGAACAGCACGAGCCACATCAACCCTTTGATCAGGAAGAAGAGGAAGCCGGCGAGCCCAAAGGCTTTCAACGTGTCCATCATGGCAACTGCAGGGGGCAAAGGTGGTGGACAGGCCGCGGATTTCTAACCTTCGTGACGTCTCTTCCACGTCATGACCCGTACCCTCATTCTCAGCGCGTTGGGCCTGCTCCTCGCCGTTCCCGCCCACGCCCAAAAGTCGAGCAAGAAGTCCACCAAGATTGAGGTGGTTCAATTCCCGACCATCCCTTCGGAGGCGGCATTGCGCATTGCATTCAATCTGTATGCCTCCCCGGAGGTCTTCACCTTGGATGACCTCCGCCGTTCTGGGGGCAACATGGATTTGCTCAAGTCCGGTGGCGAGCGCTTGAGTGGCATGAAGTACTTCACGGTGGGGGGCGAGGCCGCTGTGGTGGATGTGGGGCCGACCGTGGCGGTCGATGTGGCCATCGGGACCGAGCAGTTGGGCGCGTTGCAATTCGCCTCGGAGCCGGTCAAATCGAACAGCGAAGAATTGACCCATTGGGCCAATGTGCCCTGCCGATTGCCCATGCGCGTGCGGATTTCCTCACCCACCGGAGACGTCTGGGACGCATTCGAAGTGGATGTGCCCATGGTCCTCCGTTACGGCAACGAGAAGATCTCGACCATCGAATCGAGCAAGGGCAGTTTCTCATACTCCAAGACGAGCCTCAAGTTTGACAGCCAAGATGCCGTTCGGGCGGGCTTGAAGAGCGAGGAGGGGGCGCGCTTCTTCCGGCGCAAGGCGGTGCTGACCCAGATGGGGCATGCCATCGATGAGTTGGAGACGCGCTTGTTTTTTCTCGAAGGCAAAGTGGAAGTGGTGATGCACTCCGGCAAGGGGAAACACGACTATCCCGAGATGGACGCGGCCCGCGATGTGGCCTTGGAAGCCTGGTCCAGCGGTTATGTCGATGGTCTGACGAGCCCAATTGAGACGTGGCGCAAGTGGGCAGCCAAGGTGGATTTCACGGACCGCAAAGCCCAAGTCACCCGTGCCGTGGCGCTCGGCCTGCATTTGAACCTCGCTCAGGCCCACCTCTACCGCAACGAGTTCTCGGAATGCGCACAGGCCATTTCCGATGCGCGGGCATTGGTGTTGCCGGGCGGGGAGGAAAAGGCCTTCTTGGATGACCTGCAGAGCCGGCTGATGAAGCGGCGGCGTGCCTTGGCGGCCAATGGCGCCTTGACTTGGGATCCCGAGACCGAGACTGAAAAAGCCCCAGACATCAAAAACGTGGTGGGCAAGCGCTCCCAAAACAAGGACGTCCAGATGATCCAACCGGTTGACCGGTATGCGGACATCGGCCGCGACATCGCCGCGTGGGAGGCCGAGGCCGTGGCAGACAGCCCAGAATCTGCTGCTGGCGAGTCCAGTGAAGTGAGCCTGGAGCAGCGCCTCGGCGGTCGGTTGCAGCAAACCATCGGCGGCATGATGTTGCAGCTGAGCCCGCTGTTGGATGCAGACCTGGTTGGGAGTCCCTTCCCCGAGGAGATCCTCGCCATTCCCAACCTCGTTTACCTCGACATCAGCGGCATGAAGTTCGGCGCCCTGCCGGTCGACATCGACCGCCTGTCGGGCCTGCAAACGCTGGTCGCCCAACGCAATGAGCTGGCTGCCTTGCCCGAGAGCCTGGGCAACCTCAGTGCGCTCAAGAAGCTCTTCGTCGGCCAGAACCAATTGACGGCACTTCCTGCATCGTTGGCGCAATGCGCCGAACTCAAAACGGTGGACATCAAAGGCAACCCCTTCCCCGCCGGCGTCATCACAGAAATCGAGCAGGTACTCGGCGAGGAGGTGAAGGTCAAGCACGACTGAGGGGCTGTACCTTCGGGGCCGTGCGGAGCGCAGGCAAATCGACCGGGTCATGTTGAAGCGGATGGCGACCCTTCTCGGGGGCTCGCTCGCGGGCCAACTGGTGACGATCGCGGCGGCATTCGTGCTCACGCGACTCTATTCGCCTGAGGCGTTTGCCCACCTGGAAATGTTCGCTCTCGTGACGGGCCTTGCTGCGGTCTTGGGCACAGGCAAATACGAGCAGGCGCTGATGTTGCCCAAGGCCGAATCCGAGGCGCGCGTGCTGTTTGCCGCGGGCCAGCGCTCCGTGGGCATCACGGTCTTGGTCGTGTTCGTTTTGGCCATCTTGACCGCGTCTTGGGTGTCCCGTGAATACGACTTGGAGCATTGGTGGGCCATGGCATGGGGGCTTCCCTTGTTTTGTGCGTTTGCCGCCCATGCGCGTCTATTGGAATACTGGCACCACCGCAATGCCGATGCAGGGAAGGTGGCCACGGCGCAGGCGGCAGGCCCATTGGCTTCCGAAGGGGTCAAACTGGCCTTGGCCGGTCCCTTGTCGCTGACAGGACTCGCATGGGGCTCGGCCATCGGCATTGGCGTCCGATGGGCGGCGATGCGGCGTGGTCTGACCGACTTGGTTCGGACAGCGTGGGCCTGGCATCGGGTCAAGGACACCTCCGTGCTCGAGGAACACCGCGACTACCCGACTTGGGTATTGGCGGGCAGTGCCATGAACCGGTTGGCCCAATGGCTGCACGTGCTGCTCATCGGAGCGACGCTGGGGCCGGTTCTTCTCGGGATGATGGGGTTGGCCCGGCGCATGGTGATGCAGCCTCTGTCATTGTTGGCCAGCTCCACCGCCCCCGTGCTCTTTCAGGGGTCGACAGAAGTCGAGGATGGGGCGCCGCTCCGACGCTTGTTTGTCCGCGCCCTGCTGGCCTTTTCGGCGGCGGCCTTTTTGGTCTGGATGGCGGTCATGCTGGCCCCGGACAACACCACGGCATGGCTCTTCGGCGAGGCGTGGTATGGCGCTTTGGAGGTCGTGCGCATCCTGACGCCTTGGTTCGTGCTCAACTTCATGACCGCCGGCCTCGGCGCCCTCTTTCACCGGGTGCGCAAACCGCGGTGGATCACCTGGCTCGACGGGCTTCACTTGCTGGCCGTTGGCGTGGGGTGGGCCTTGGGTACCCTGCACCCGGAGTGGTTTGGTGGGGGCGAATGGGGTGCCCTGATTGGCATCGTTTGGGCCAAATGCGGCTACTATCTGTTGAACCTTGCGGTGCTCATCACCGCTGTCCTCATCCATGGGAATGCGCGTCGTTAACGTCGTCCTCAACGATTTCACCCGAGACAATCGGGTGCTCAAAGTGTCGGAGAGCCTGGCCGGGGTCGGGCACGACGTGACGGTCGTGGCCTTGCACAAAGAAGGCTTGCCGATGGAAGAGGAGCGGGGCGTCTGGCGTGTGGTGCGGACCCGGGTCGCCACATCCGCCCTGCCGCGAGGGACGGTGTTCGGCATGCTCAAAATGGCCGAACTCGCCTTGCGCGTGGTGTGGCGTTGGCGTTCAGTAGATGCATGGCACTGCAATGACATCGAAGCCTTCGTCCTCGGCTGGTTTGCCCAGCGGCTGAATCCCCGGCTCAAGCTGATCTACGATTGCCATGAGTTCGAAGCCGAGCGCAACGCCAAGCCGGCCATCGAGCGCAAATTGGTCGCCTGGCTTGAGCGCCGCATGATTCGCCGTGCCGAAGCGGTCATCACCGTGAGCCCGTCCATTGCCGCCGCCTACCGCGAACGGTATGCCCGACATGGCATTTCACAGGTGCACCTTGTCCGCAACATTCCTGAGCCCAAGCCGGCTTCAGTGGGCCCTGCGCCGAAGGGGTTCCGGCAGACATTCGGTTTGGCGGAAGACGATTTCATCGCCCTCTACCAAGGGGCGTTCACCCACAACCGCGGACTCGAAACGGCGCTCGAGGCCATGCGCGGAATGGAAGACAGCGGCATCCACCTTGTGTTGATGGGCTACGGGCCGCTCCAGTCCCTCGTCGATGCTGCGGCCGAGGCCGCCCCCCACATTCACGTGCATCCGGCCGTGGCGTACCACGACGTCCTGGCGCACACGCGCAGCGCAGATGTGGGGCTCGTGTCGGTCAAGCCCACGTGCCTCAGCTATCTGTATTGTCTGCCCAACAAGCTGTTCGAATACCTGCTGGCGGGGATTCCGGTATTGGCCAACGACCTGCCGGATTGTCGGGCCCTTCTCGAGGAATTTGAGGCCGGACGCATCGTTGAGAAGGACACGCCAGAAGGGTGGCGACAAGCGCTTCTTGAATTGCGGCAGAAGGGAACCGCCCAACATCAGGAGGGGCTGTCCAGGGCCGCGGCAGCGCTCAGTTGGGAGGGAGAATCTGCGGTTTTGACCGCGGTGTACCGCACTTGTGAGGCGTAGTTTCGCGGCCAT
>CBFHWV010000037.1:10316-17739 GCA_965659565.1 uncultured Flavobacteriales bacterium | reverse complement strand
CCCTTGAAGGGGTGTTAAACAGCGACATCGCACAGCTTCGATTCGGAAGCGGCGCCACGGTGCTTCGCGACTATGTGGCATGCCCTACCGAGGACAAGATCATTGTGGTCAACAAGGAGAACTTGGCCTATGCTGCCGTCCTCTCGCCAAACCTCCAAAAAGTGCAAGATTCGAAGAAAGTTGAAGGGTGGAAAATCGCGAACAATTGGAGGGGGACCCGCGCAAACACCATGATATGGGGGACGACAACGGGTGTCATTGAAGAGGACATCGAAAAGTTGGTTGAGGGGGCTGAGTGGAAGCCCCTCATTGTGCCTGCCCCAGACGTTGCACCCCCCGTTTTCGACCTGATGCAGCGAGAAAACAATGGGTGGCTGGCCGCCATCGCCTTGGGGATGCTGTCTCTGTTCCTCGGATTTTCACTCCTCGGTCAAAGCCGAGCAAGGGTCCAGAAAATGACCCCGATTATACTCGCCGATGGCGAAGGACAGGCGCCACTGTCGGCCATGGTTGTTCAATTGTTGGGCCAACGGGGACGCCTGCTCAGTGCAGCCCAGTTCGACGCCATCGTCGGCTTGGACCAAGTCCATTCTCCTGAAACTCGGCGTTCGAGGCGGGCACGCATCATTCAGGTGGCCAACACAGAGACCACGGCGCGGTTTGGCCATCCCCTCGTCGTCCGCACCAAATCCAAGACGGACAAGCGCATCGTCCTCTACCGCATCCAGGATTTGGGCAACCTCGATTGAGCCGGGGGGCCAATATCTTCGCGGCCATGTATGGTTCCATGAAACACCACCTCAGTGAAGCGCTGGGCACGATTGAAGCCGATGGCCTGTTCAAGAAAGAGCGGATCATCGTATCCGTTCAGGATGCGGCCATTCGCCTCGACGATGGCCGTGAAGTGCTGAACTTTTGTGCCAACAATTATCTCGGTCTCTCCTCCCACCCTCGTGTGGTGGACGCCGCCAAGCGCGCCATCGACGAACGGGGATTCGGCATGAGTTCGGTTCGGTTCATTTGCGGGACCCAGGACATCCACAAGGAACTCGAGCAGGCCATTGCCGACTTCCACCACACGGAGGACACCATTCTGTATGCCGCGGCATTTGACGCCAATGGCGGGGTGTTCGAACCCCTGCTCACCGCCGAGGACGCCATCATTTCAGACGCCCTCAACCACGCCTCCATCATCGACGGCGTGCGCCTCTGCAAAGCGGCCCGCTACCGCTACGCCAACAACGACATGGCCGACCTGGAGAAGCAACTCCAAGCGGCCAATGAAGCCGGCCACCGGTTCAAGATCATCGTGACGGATGGGGTCTTTTCCATGGATGGTTACGTGGCCCAGATTGACCGGATCTGCGACCTGGCGGACCAGTACGACGCCTTGGTGATGGTGGATGAGTGTCACGCCACGGGATTCATCGGAAAAACCGGACGGGGATCGGTCGAGCTCCGGAACGCGCTGGGGCGCGTCGACATCATCACAGGCACGCTCGGCAAGGCGCTGGGAGGTGCCATGGGCGGATTCACCACCGGTCGCGCGGAAATCATCGAGATGCTGCGCCAGCGAAGCCGGCCATATTTGTTCAGCAACTCCCTCGCGCCCAGCATTGTGGGCGCCAGCCTCGAGGTGTTCCGCATGCTCGATGAAACCACGGAACTCCGCGACAGGTTGGAGGACAATACCGCCTACTTCAAAGCGGGACTCCGTCGAATTGGCCTTGAATTCAAGGATGGGGAAAGTGCCATCGTTCCCGTGATGCTGGGGGATGCCAAACTCAGCCAGGTGATGGCCGACGCCCTCCTTGACGAAGGCATCTATGTCATCGGGTTCTTCTACCCTGTGGTGCCGAAGGACCAAGCCCGCATTCGCGTCCAATTGAGCGCTGCCCACACCCGTGAACACCTCGACCAGGCATTGGCTGCCTTCGAGAAAGTCGGCCGGGAGCTCGGCGTGGTGGGAACCCCGGCCTGAGGCCGTGCGCGTTCTCATCATCGGACAAGGCCTGGCGGGAACGCTGGCCAGCCACGCCTGCCTCCAGCGGGGTTGGGATGTGCATGTGATCGATTCTGGTGCGCACTGCGCCTCCTCCGTGGCGGCCGGCATGTACAACCCCATGTCGTTTCGCCGGATCGTCGAGGTCTGGGATGCCCAGCTTCACTGGGATGCCATGCAGGCCACATATGCCGACATTGAAGCCACGCTCGAGGACACATTTTTGCACCCCCTCCCCATCCGCAAACGCATTCCCAATGCGGACGTCGCGGACCTCTGGAACTCGAAAAGCGCGGACATCCCTTGGATTTCTAAGGTGACCACCTTGCCCAATGGCGACCAAGTCGGCTTGGTGACAGGCGGCGGGTGGTTGAACCTTCCGAGGATGCTCGCGGCGTGGCGAATGCACCTGAATCAACTGGGCCGGTTTTCTCACGACACCTGGCGGCCGGATTCACCCGCATCGGATTGGGATGCCATTGTGCACTGTCGTGGCGTTCATGAAAGACTCGACAATGCGATCGACCCACTGGACATTCGCGCCAACCGTGGCGAAATCCTCACCATCGCCTCCGAGAACGCCGCGCTGCCTGCGGACCTCATCGACAATTTCGGCAAGTGGACCGTGCCCTTGGGCGGTGGCCAATGGCGCCTCGGAGCCAGCTACGAATGGAACCGGACCGACCTCGACCCCACGGAGGCCACCCGCGATTTTTTGCTCGGCGCACTGTACAACGCCCATGGCGAAACCATGGATTGCCGAATCCACTCCCACGAAGCCGGACTCCGGCCTGTCTCCAAGGATCGGCGCCCTGCAGTGGGCCCTCGACCGGGAAAACCCGGCCACTACGTGTTCAACGGCCTTGGAACACGTGGGGTTCTCATCGGCCCCCGATGGGCACAACATCTGGCAGATGGCCTCTCCGGCGAATCAAACTGGGACCCCACTGTTCATCCAGGACGCTTGGAGATTCGCTGATGATTTCATTTTTTCGTGAAATCATGGCGAATTTTGATTCACCCGTTCCCGCTTCAGAAAGCCCGGCTTCACTGCTCTTTCAGGAGACTTGGCCCACAATCCTGAAAAGTTGGGGGCTTTCAAAAACAGCCGGTCGCATTCATGCCTTCCTCCTGGCTGAAGGCACTGCGATGAGCCAGGATGACATCATGGGCGCATTGGACATCAGCCGTGGTGGGGCGAGCACACAGTTGGCCATTCTCGAACAGGCCGGATTGGTCGATCGACTGCGGATTTTGGGACAGCGCCACGACCAATTCCGTGCAATCAGTGATCCAGTCGCCCTTTTTGGGGCCCTTCAATTGCGCCATTTCCGACAGACACTCCGACCTTTGATGAACATGAGCCGTACCCTCAGTGCACTTGCATCTCAGCAAGACCTGACGTGGCTCACCCCCATCCAAGGTCTCGGCCAACAACTCGAAATACAACAAGCCGTCGTTGAACACATTCTTGATTCACAATAGATTAAGAACCTCTCTTAAAAGTGAATCATTTCAATAAAAAATGAAAACATGCTCGACAAGCAAATCGAAGCCGCACTGAATGCGCAAATCGAGATGGAAGCCCAGTCCTCTCATTTCTACCTCGCCATGGCCACGTGGGCGGAAACCAACGGTTTGAATGGCACCTCCGCTTTTCTGTATCGCCACAGCGATGAAGAGCGTGAGCACATGTTGAAACTCGTGCACTTCGTCAATGAACGCGGTGGGACGGCCCGAATTCCGGCCCTGAGCGCCCCAGCCGCGGAATTCGATGGGTTGACCGGCATTTTCACCACCCTCCTCGAACACGAAACCAAGGTGACCGCGAGCATCAATGAGGTGGTTGACTTGTGTCTGTCCCGCAAGGACTACACCACCCACAATTTCATGCAGTGGTATGTGGCCGAACAGATCGAAGAAGAGGCTCTGGCCCGCACCATCATGGACAAACTGGCGATGATTGGATCCGATTCAGCGGGTCTTTATCTCTTTGACCGGGACCTTGAAATGCTCGAACCTGCGGAAGACGAGAAATAAGACGTCTCCCATCGTGTAATTTCGGGACAGTCCCGTCCATGCTCCGCATCCTCCTGCTTCTCATCATCGCCGCGCTACCGGTCTTGCACACCAGCGCGTCCACCCCGCATGCCGCGGGCTTGTTGGAGGGTGCCGTAGACGCTCAGGACCCCGAGATTGACCGCTCTCCCATTTGGGCCAGGATGTACGCACAGTACCTCTTCTTTTTGGGCAGGGAGATGTTTTGGCCAGACCTCGAGCAACGCGATGCGTTTCAGATTGCCGTGGTGAATTGGCCCGATCTCGCGGACGAACTGGCCGGGTTCCTCGAGGGCCGGTCCATTGCCGGCATGCCTGTGGAACTCGTGGCCCTCGATGCCACATCATTGTCTGCCCATCGACAGGATTTCACCCTTTTGTTTCTGGGTGGAACCCGTCTGGATGCTGACCGCGACGCGCTGGAAGCCGCAGTGGGCAAATGGAACCGCAAAGGCAACCGAGACGCCTTGGTCATCACCGACGATCAGGGCGTGCAAGGGCACGACCTCATCTTCAGACGCCTCAAAGAAGGCGAGGACCTGCGGCTGTGCGTCAGTGCATCCACGACTTCCCTCCAATCCAAAGGCCTCGAATTGCCGGCCGCCTTTGCCAAACGTCAGTGTCCATGAAGCGATTCCTCCCCTTCCTTTTGTTTGTGGCGTGCGCGGCTCCGGCTTTGGCACAAGGGCCCATCACGTCTCGGGCGATCGCGCTGGCGAAAGAAGGCCAGACGGAAGACGCGGCCGCGGTCATCGACGACGCCATCGCGGGACTGGAAGGCCAGGACCCCATGACCTGGTATGTCAAAGCCTTCATCCAAAAGGACCTGTATGTAGAGCGCGATGGGCGCGACCCGCAGTCCGCGGCGCGCGATGTGGCCACAGGTGCCATTTTGCGCAGTCATGAGCTCGACAAGACAGCGCGGTTGGTCGAACGCACGGAGCCCTTGCTGCTCTTCTTGGCAGACACCCACCTCGAAGATGCCCGCGACGCCATTCGGACCAGCCAGCCCGGAGATGCCTCAGCGGCACAACGCCATTTCGAGCAGTACGCTTTACTGCAATCCGCTGCAGATGCGGAATGGGACCCCACGCCCGATGCCGTGCTGCTCGACCAGCAGCTGGCCGAATTCGCCTTTGCCCGCGCCGAATCCGAGGAACGGGCTGCGGCTGGACCTTGGTTTGCTTGGGGTGTGGAACGCTATGCTGCGGCTGCCGATCGAGGCCACGATCAGTTTCGGTCTCGGTACAATTTGGCCATCCACATCTACAACCAAGGCGTGCGCCAATTCAAGGCTGCAGAAGATGACCTGGACGCCTTGGACAACGCGCTCAAAAATGCCGCCGTTCATTGGCGGTTTGCTGCCGACGAACTCGAACAGGCCATCCAACTGGATCCCTCGCGGTCATCGGGCTATGAAGCTTTGGCGGTCGTGTCTGAGGCACTGCTGAATCAGGACCGCATCGCATGGTGCAAATCCCATTTGTCCGAATTGGGCGGCCGCTGACATGAGACGCTGGTTCCGATCCATCGGGGCCCGCATCTTCGCGGGATTCGGCCTCTTCATCGGAGCGCTGGCCGTGTTTTTCGTGCTGACCGCGCGCACCACCGAGCACCAAAGTGAGCTGCTCGAGGAAGCCGTCCGTGTCGATGCCGCCAAAGCCGAGGTGGCCAAATTGCTCCAGCGCGTCGAGGCCATGCGCGCCTATGCGCTCCTCGCGGCTCGGCTTCCAGAACCCGTCCACCTCCATGTGGATGCCCACCGCTCGCTCGACCGCCTTCAAGAAGGATTTGCGCCGAAACTCGCTGAGCTTCGCGCGTCGACGCCAGAGCTCGACAGCCTGCACGGCCGACTGTTCCGCCACCACATCGAAACGGACGCTCTGCTCGACGAGCTCCAAGGACTGGTTCCGCCAGGCACCCGCAAATCTGTGTTTGACGAAGACTTCGAGCGCATTTTGCGCGTCGACGAGCTGCTCGACAACCCCTTCGATCCCGGCCATGACATCCGGGCCCACCTCGACTCCATGCAAACCGGCCTTCAAGCGCTCGCGGTGCATCTGGATGAGGCGGTGCGCGTGACGGATTCTGCTGTGGAGCAAAGTGGGCGCCGCCTCGACACCCTGGTGCGCTGGATTTCGCTGTTTGTCCTCCTCGCAGGCCTGGCCATCGCCGCCGGTGTGACCCGCGCCATCCGCGTGCCCTTGCGCAAGGTCCGCGCCCGGCTCCTCTATCTCTCCCGAGGCATTGACCACCCCTTTCCAATGCCGGCCCGACGCGATGAGATCGGGGAGATGGCAGAGGCCCTCGACCGCCTCGCCGACGGTTTGCACCGCACCCGGGAATTCAGTGCTGCAGTAGGCCGGGGACAGTTTGACACTGAATACACGCCGCTCTCAGAAGAAGACGTGCTGGGCAAAACCCTGCTTGCCATGCGAGACGACCTTGCGAGCTACGAGCGTGAAATGGAAGCCAAGGTGGAGGAGCGCACCGAGACCCTCACGCGACAAACCGCACAGCTTGAAGCGCAGGGCGAGGAAATCCGGAAACTCTACACGGACTTGACCTCCAGCATCGACTATGCCCGCCGCATCCAAGGTGCCATCCTGCCGAGCGAATCCCTTCGAAAGGGGGTGTTCGACCGGCAATTCGTCCTGTACATGCCCCGCGATGGGGTCAGTGGCGACTTTCCTTGGTTCCACAAACTGGACGCCTGGCGCATGTTTGCGGCAGTGGATTGCACCGGACACGGCGTTCCGGGGGCGTTCATGAGCTTGCTCGGTCACAATGCACTTCAGCACATTGGCAAGGTGTATACCCAACCCGGAAAGATTCTGGACCGCCTCAATGAGCACGCCCGGAACGTCCTGCACCGCGGGACGCAAGCGGAGGACCAGGTCCCGGATGGCATGGACCTCGGACTCATGTCCATCAATCTGGAGGAGCGCAAACTGGAATTCGCAGGAGCCAATGCACCCGGCTACCACGTTCGCAACGGCAACGTCACAGAGCTGAAGCCCGACAAGCGGGCCATCGCAAGTTTCGAGCCGGGAGAATTCCGATTCACCACACACGTCATCGACCTCGAGGACGGCGACATGGTCTACTGTGCCTCCGATGGCTACCAGGACCAATTCGGGGGGCCGAAAGGCCGCAAATTCATGCGGAAGCAACTCCGCCAATTGCTGGGGGAGATCTCGGACCTGCCGGTGGACCGGCAAGAGCAGACGCTCAAGACACGCATCGAACAATGGCGCGACTTCGCAGGTGAGGAGCAGGTGGACGACATCTTGATTTGCGGTGTGCGCATCCGACTGGGATGAGTCGGAAGTGGCCCTCCCTTCGACGCTGGCCCCGTTGGGG
>CBFHWV010000037.1:2180-10218 GCA_965659565.1 uncultured Flavobacteriales bacterium | reverse complement strand
GCGTTCTCGTGCGGTTCCTGCAGAAAGAATTGTGGAGCCGACTCGGGCCCCGCAACGGCGTCATCCTGCTGGCTGGCGTCATCGGCATGGCCGCCGGGCTGCTGGCGGTTCTGCTCAAAAATGGCGTGGGTTGGCTCCGGTCCTTGCCGCAACTCGCCGGCGCTGCGGGAACCGAGGAGCTCTTGTTTGTCCTGCCCACCATTGGATTGGTCCTGACCCATTTGCTGGTCGTCAATGTGTTCGGAGGCCGCCACCCTGGACCGGGCATCCCGTCCACGTTGCATGCACTCTCCCGCATGCGGGCACGGTTGTCCCGGATGTCCATGGTCAGTCCCGCCGCCACATCGCTGCTCACGGTGGGGTTTGGTGGAAGTGCCGGATTGGAGGCCCCCGCCGTGCAAGGCAGTGCCGCCATCGCATCTGAGGTGGCGGAGCGGTTCAAGCTGGACTACCGGTACCGCCTCGTCTTGATCGGGTGCGCGGCCACCGCCTCGTTGGCCGCCATGTTCAAGGCCCCCCTTGCTGCCATCGTTTTTGCGGTGGAAGTCATCATGATCGACCTCACGACGGCGAGCCTCGTTCCGCTGTTGGTGGCCTCGCTGTCGGCCTTGTTGACCACTACGTTGTTCATCGATCCGGAGGAGCTGATGCGGGCGGGCCGCGACCTGCCCGCCTGGGACGGCACCGTACTGGCCTACCTGCCTTTCGCGGTCCTGTGCGGCCTGGCCTCGGTCTGGTTCAGCGATGTGTACCGCGTCACGGGCGGCTTGGTCAAGCGGTTTCGCCACCCACTGGCCCGCATTGTCCTGGCCGGCGCCGCGATTGGTGGCGTGCTCATGCTGTTTCCCTCCTTGTACGGTGAAGGTTTCGAGCTGATCAATGAGCTGCTTCGCGGCCGCTACGGGGGACTGGATCCCCAAGGACGGGCCGACGTCTTGCCGGGAACCACCGGGCGCATTCTGCTGGTCATGGCCATTCTCTGGGCGTGCAAACCGGCCCTCACCGGACTCACGGTGGGTGCTGGTGGGGTGGGCGGCGTCTTCGCCCCAGCGCTCGTCAGCGGCGCCCTGCTCGGCGGCATTTTCCTATTCACCACCGACATCCTTTTCCCAGGTTGGCACCTCATTGGCGGGCACTTTGTCCTCGCCGGTATGGCGGGCTTGATGGCCGGCATCCTCCGGGCGCCCCTCACGGCCATCTTCCTGACGGCAGAGGCGAGTGGGGGCTACGACCTGTTCATCCCCTTCATGCTGACCAGCGCCATCGCCTTTCAAGTCGCCCGTGTGATCCGCCCCAACAGCATTTACACACAGGAACTGGCCGACCGGGGCGAGCTGATCACCCACGACAAAGACAAGGCCGTCTTGACCCTGATGAAACTCGGCGACCAGATCGAAACCGATTTCGACCCGGTTCGGGCCGACTGGACCCTGGGGCAGCTGGTGGGCACTGTGGCCCAAAGTCGGCGCAACATTCACCCCGTCATCGACGACCAAGGCGCGCTTCAGGGCATCGTGCCCCTGGAAGAAATCCGCGGGGTGATGTTTGACCACGCCCGCTACGACGCCCTGACCGTTCAAGATTTGATGGTCATGCCCGCCGCCACGCTGGAGTGGTCCGACGCCATGGAGTCCGTGATGGACAAGTTCGACCGGACCCAAGCCTGGAACCTGCCGGTGACCCGGGACGGCCGCTACGTAGGGTTTGTGAGCCGATCCAAGTTGTTTGGCGCCTACCGTTCTTGGCTTCAGGAGGTCTCCGACGACTGATGCATGTTTCGGGTGCAGATGACGTTTGTCATTCTGTCCACCCCGCACCAAGACGTGTTTCGCAGAGCACCCAAATGCTTTGCCCATGTCCGTTCCCCACGCTCTCCAGACCCTTGGACTGATTGTCCTGTTGTCCCTCACCGCCTGCCAGCCGGAATCGCCCTTGCCCAATGCGCCGGATGGCGATGACGTGCTGATGGCCACCCTCCTCGAGGCCCTCGGCCAAGAAGGTGTCGACGCCCTCCGGATGCCCCATCCAGACGACCTTGCGGCCATCCCACAGGACCCCAAGAATCCCCTCACGGCCGACAAGGTCAACCTCGGCCGGCTCCTGTTCCACGAAACCGGATTGGGCACCCAGCCGGGCCAACCCTCCGGCATGGAGACCTACAGCTGCGCCAGTTGCCACCACGCTTCGGCTGGATTCCAAGCCGGTCTCCAGCAAGGAATGGGAGACGGCGCCGTGGGCTTCGGCCTAAACGGCGAAGGGCGAGTCCGCTCGACGGACTATCTGCCGGAGGAAGTCGATCGGCAGCCCATGCGGACCCCGACGGCCATGAATGGCGCCTTCACCCCCGTCACCCTCTGGAATGGTCAATTCGGCGCCACGGGGCCCAACGCCGGCACGGAGGCCCAATGGGCCGATGGCACGCCGCTCGAGGTCAACCACCTCGGCTACATGGGCCTGGAGACGCAGGCCATCGCCGGTCTGGGTGTACACCGCCTGGCCCCGACCCCGGAATTCTTCGACGCCCAGCCGAAATACGCCACCCTCTTTGACGCGGCCTTCCCCGAATTCCCTGCGGACAGGCGCTACACCGCGGAAACGGCCGGCCTCGCCATCGCCGCCTATGAACGGACCGTCATGGGCTACGAAGCGCCCTTCCAGAAATGGTTGCGGGGAGAACGTCAGGCCATGTCCGCGCGCCAGAAGGAAGGTGCCATCGCCTTTTTCGGTGCCGGCCAATGCGGCACCTGCCACCACGGTCCCGGCCTGACGGATGGCGACTTCCACGCCCTGGGCATGCCGGACATGCCGGGCATGGACGCCATGGACGCCGGAGAGCGCACCTACGGCTTGTCCGGTGGGGAACTCGCCCTCGGTCGCGGCGGATTCACCCTGCGCGAGGAAGACATGCACGCCTTCAAGACGCCGCAGCTGTACAACCTCAAGGACAGCCCCTTCTACGGGCACGGCGGCACATTCTACAGCGTCACCGAAGTCATCGACTACAAGGTGAAAGGGCTGCCGGCCAAGGCTGGCGCCAGCGCCTCATTGGATGCAGATTTCCAGCCGTTGGAGCTGACGGAAACGGAACAGGCAGCGTTGCACGAATTCCTCGAAGACGCCTTGCACGATGGGCACCTCGACCGCTATGTGCCGGATGCCCTGCCCAGCGGACACTGTTTCCCCAACAACGACCCCCAGTCCAGCATGGACCTGGGATGTCGCAGTCCGGGGTGACCCTTAACGACCGGTGACCACGAGGCGGACGACCTCGCGGCGGCCCTGCGCGGTCAATTCCAGCAGGTGAACGCCCGGGGTCAACCCTTCCAGGCGGGTGCGGCGTCCACTTTCACCCCGCAACTCCATGCGCTGCTCCAATCGGCCAGTGGCATCGCGCAACATGAGCGTGGCCCCGGCGCCCATCCATCGGGCATCCACCGTGAAATGGCCCTCGCTGGGATTGGGGAACGCATTCAGACCAAAGGACCGTTGCGCGTCGACTTCCTCGAGGTTGACCACATTACCGAGGGTGTCCACCCCATAAATGTTGATGTCATCGAGGAAGACGTTGTTGCCCCCCTTGGACTCGAATTCAAATCGGATGCGCAAGTTGGACACCAGGTACACCTCGTTGTCGACCTCCTCCATGTGCCCTGTCCACTCGTCTGTTCCCGACGGGTAGAAATTGCCGCCGTGGTCCGGGGCCGTGGCGAGGTCGATCAAGCCGCGGTGGAATTGGCGGGTGTTCCAGCTCTGGCCACAGTCCTTGCTGACTTGGAGTTTCAACCGGTCATCGGTCTCTCCCGTGGTCCGGTGGCTGAAAGCATACTTGTATCCGATGTACAAGGCCGCCAGTCCCTCTGCGTCGTACGTCGAGGACGTCACGCGGGTGATCTCGCCTCCTTCGTTTTGCCGGTTGCGCACGTACAGGGATCGGGAGCCGGTGTAACCCGTTGTCTCCCGGATTTGCCACGGCTGACCGGACAAGGTCTCCACCGACCAGAGCCCTTCGCTCCAGCTGCCCACTTCGGGTTCGAAACTGTCCTCCAGCACCGCGGGCAAAGCGCCTTCACCCAACACCGTGATGGTCACGGGGGACGGCGACGTCACGAATCCAGTGGAATTGGACACCGTGAGGAACACCTCGAATTCGCCAGGCTCGCTGAACGCGTGAGACGGATTCTGGTGAAGGCTGTCCACCTCACCGGCCAGCACCGTTCCATCCCCGAAATCCCAGCTCCAGCCCGTGACACCGAAGAAACTTTGATCGGTGAACTGCACCTCCTCGCCCATGCACACTTCCAAGCGGTCCACGCTGAATTCGGCCTTGCACAGCAACTCTTCCTCGAACACCCCGGTGTCTTCCAGGTTTTGTGGCGTCCACAGCTGGTTGCGGTCCGCCGTGGAACTGTTCAGCGCCGCCCGCATCCGAGCGCGCTGTCCGGTGGTGTACATCCGGCTGCAGTAGCTGTACTCCATGTAGTTCTGGACATTGTCCAACGAGCCACAGGTCGTCCGCTCCAGGTCGCAGAATCCGACAGGACTGCCCAGGCACAACGGGGTGTCTTCCACGCCATCGTCCACATCACAATTCTCCGGGAGGTTGGGGTTGTTGGAACTGCCCCAGGTGTGTGGCAGGTTCAGCCAATGCCCACATTCATGGGTCAGGGTGCGACTGCGGTAGGGGTTTCCGGTGCCAATGCTCCCGACGTATTCGTGTTTGAGGACAATGCCGTCCGTGCCGGCTCCCCATTCACTCGGGTAGTTGGTGTATCCTGCCGCCCCGCCTGCCTCAGCGGCCACATAGACATTCATGTAGCTCTCCCTTGGCCAGTTGATGAGCTGCTTCATCTCATTGTCCCCGACGTAAGTGAGGTCATCTTGGATGCGGTTGATTCCCGAATGGCAGTTTCCCTGGGGGTCTCGCTTGGCCAATCGGAACTCCACGTCAATGTCCGCTGCCACATCCACAAACCCCGCCACAATCTGTGCCGTGTCCGAATTCAGCTTTCGGAAATCCCGGTTCAGGATCGCCATGGCGTTGTGGATTTGTTCGTTGGAGATGTTCTCGGGGCCGTTGTCATGAATCACGTGGAACACCACCGGAATCACGTAGAGTTCACTGTCCTGCGCCCCACGGGCCAACACGTCTTGCGCCGCGGCGCGCAGCTGTGCTTCCTTCGCTTCTCGGGCCTCGCGCGCACCCGGGTGGGCAGCGTCAAATGCGGCTTGGGCCTCCGGTTGTCCGCAAGGCCACACCTCCTGGGCGATGGCGCTTGGGGTGATGGCCACAAAAAAGAGGGCCAACATGGCAAGGGGGAATCGAAGGTTCTTCATCTCAAACAGGACCGGCAATGTACCGCCGGCATTGGGCGCCTGCCAAAACACAGGCAACGAACCCACCGACTGAGGGAACAACCAGCGAACGGTACTTTCGTTGCATGGAAATGCGTTTCTCTCACTTTGTTCGGACGACCTTTCTCTGCCTTGCCCTGTTGGGGTTCCATGCGGGCATGACCGGCTGTGCCGATTCTCCTGATGCCCCACCCGCTTCTGCCGGAGACCAACCGGGCAGCGCCATCGCCCGGGATGTCAGCGTGACGGAGCTCAAAGGCATGCTTGCTGAGCGTCCCGACATGCTGCTGCTCGACGTTCGAACCGACAAGGAGTGGGATGGCGGACACCTGCCCGGCGCCGCATTCCTGGACTTCCTCGAGGACGACTTCACCTCCATCGCCCTGTCCCTTCCAAAAGGCCAGCCCATTGCCCTCTATTGCGCCGCTGGAGGACGCAGCGAAGACGCCATGAAGCGCCTCTCCAAAGCGGGCTTCACCGAGCTGTACAACCTCCGAGGGGGGTTCTACGATTGGGAAGATGCGGGAGAAGCGGTGTCCAATGACCCGCCCGTTCCGCTTCCCATCCGGGAGTGAATCACTCGGCCTGACGGTCAAACAAGGCGAACCGCACTTCCGCCATTCCGGGCAGCGGATCCTGGCGCATGGCATGGACCACTTGTAGGGTGTATTCGCCCGGCAATGGGAAGCCCACGCCCCGCTTGTACCCGATTCTCTGGTCGATCCAACGGCTGCCTTCACCGTACCATTCCCCACTCGGGGACGCCAAAGGACACTCCAATGTGTCGGTCAATGTTCGTCCATTCGGATAGTCCAGTCGAACGAAGAGGTACAGGTTGGAATACGGGTAGTCCTCGCTGTGGCGCAACCCGAATTGCAAGTCGTGCCGGTGGTCGGGCTGGTCCACCTCAAAGGTCAACCGCACCGTATCCGTGGCACGCCAGCCATCCGGGTCCAATTCTGCGGCATCCACTGCCACCGGCCCTGGGCCACAACCGACCGCTGCCAAAATCAGGCAGACCATCCATGTGCTTCCGATGTGGACCCGCATCACGAGGACGATTTGGGTGCCCCTGAACCGCCGCGCGGCTTGCGGCGCTTCTTCCGGCGTTTCTGACCGCCGCCTTGGCCTCCTTCAGCCTTGGCCGCAGTTGAATCCTGTCGACCACCACGGGCTTGGGATCCGCCTTTGCGGCCCTTGCGCCTGCGTCCGCCACCTCCCGGCTGGTCAAAGCGCTTCAAGTCGTCTTGGCCGACCACGTCTCCGAACAGCGCATCCTCCGGCGCCGACGCTTCCACCACGGCGAATCCAAGCAGGTCGTCCGGCTTTTCACCGCGCTCGTTCATGGCCATGATCTCCCGGACGTCCTCCAGCTCGATGGCCACCGGCGAAGCCCCTGGATCATCGAAGTACTGGAACCACATCCGGCCGCCAAAAATGTCGGTCTTGAAATGTCCCGCCTTGCCTTTTCGGGTGTGCAGTTTCGTGCTCGGCGGCGGAAATTTCGCCACCGCTTCCTTGTACTGGTCCAACTCAAAATTCAAGCAGCACTTGAGCTTGCCGCATTGGCCCGCCAGCTTTTGTGGATTCAGCGAAAGCTGCTGGTACCGCGCCGCGCCAGTGGACACACTGCGGAAATCCGTCAGCCAAGTTGAGCAACACAATTCACGTCCGCAGATGCCAATGCCCCCCAGCCGAGCCGACTCCTGTCGCGCGCCGATCTGGCGCATCTCCACCTTGATCTTGAAGGCGGCCGCCAGTGCGCGAACCAGTTCACGGAAATCCACCCGCTGTTCGGCGGTGTAGTAGAAGGTGCACTTGGTGCCATCCCCTTGGAATTCGACGTCCCCCAATTTCATCTCGAGGCGGTGCTCGGCGATGATCTTCCGGGCTTCGAACAAGGTGTTCTCCTCCCGGTCTTTGGCGGATTGCCACGTCGTGATGTCCTCCATGGTCGCTTTGCGAACGACCCGCTTGATTTCGTGGGTGTCCTTGACCCCCTTCGACTTCATTTGCGCCCGGACCAGTTCCCCGGTCAACGACACGATGCCCATGTCCTCCCCGGGATTGGCATCCACCACCGCCACGTCACCCGTCTGCACGCGGCGCCCTTGCCCGATGCGGAAGTAGCCTTTGCGGTTGCGCTTGAACCGGATCTCGACGATGTCAAACGCGCGCTGGCCCTCGGGGATGGGGACCCCTTCCAGCCAATCGAACACGGTCATGACATCGCAACCGCAGTTGCCGCAGTTGCCGTTGGACCGGCAGCCGAGTGGCTTTCCGTCCTCTCCTTTTTTGCATGATGCACAGCCCATCCTTCCAGTTCCTCAACGTGCCGCCGGACCAGCCCGGCGCACACCCTCGAAGATAGGCCGACAGGCGCCCGCTTATTTGGGCCGGTGAAGAAGTTCCATCATGCGCATGCTCAAATCGAGGAAGACAGTCCGACCGTAGACGTTTCCCGCCACTTCCCGGGCAGCCCGCTCGAGGATGGACTGCATGTCGATCACGTTGCCATGATGGATGAAGGCCGCGAATTTCTTGGCGAAACCCTGCTCTGCAGCCCTCAGCCGAACTGCGCTCTTGGCGCCGTAATTGCCCACGATGCATTGGCGCACCATGTGGAGCGCATAGGCGAGGAATTGCTTCTGTGCCTCGCGCCCCAAGTCGTGGAATCGGTCCGCCA
>CBFHWV010000037.1:0-2080 GCA_965659565.1 uncultured Flavobacteriales bacterium | reverse complement strand
TTGGCGCACCATGTGGAGCGCATAGGCGAGGAATTGCTTCTGTGCCTCGCGCCCCAAGTCGTGGAATCGGTCCGCCATACCCGCGGCTTTGCGGCCATCGCGTGCGTAACACGTGCGCATCCAGTCGACATACATCTCGAATTCCTCCGCGGCGTCCGAATGCAACAACCGACGCGCCTCCGCCAAGTCCCCATCGCACAGGGCCACTGCATCTCCAATGGCCTCTGCCGTCCCCCCTTCTGACTCCAGCTGGCGGCGAATGGCCGCTGCAGGAATGGGCGGCACCGAGACGATCTGCGTCCGCGACAAAATGGTGGCCAACAAGGCCTCGGTGTTGTCGGCCAGCAGGACGAACAGGGTCTTTTTGGGCGGCTCTTCGAGCAGCTTCAGCAGTTTGTTGGCGGTGTCGACGCGCATGAACTGGGCGCCGTAAATCACCTGCACCTTCCACCCTCCCGCATGGGCGGTCAGGGACAAACGGCGCTGGATGTCTTGCGCCTCGTGGACAGAGATGTAGGGTTGCTTGTTGCCCAGCGCCATGCGTTCACGGAGGTCCGCCATGTCCACATGGGGGCCTTTCTCCATGAGCAATGCCCGCCAGACGTCGAGCTGGTCACTGCTGAGCGCCTTGTCCTTGCCAGCGGGCTTGGCGACGGGAAACGTGAAGTGCAAATCCGGGTGTTGCAGCTGATCGTGCTGCTGGCAGGAAGGGCAAGTGCCACAAGCCTCCGCATCGCTGGTCTGGCAATGCAGCTGCTTGGCCAAGGCGAGGGTCAATGCCAATCCGCCCCGTCCGGGCGATCCGGTCAACAGCAGGGCATGGGCCAGGCTGCCTGCTTCCGCATGTCGGGCCAACCGGCTGGCCAATCCTTCTTGGCCGATGGCCATGCGTTCCGCTCCCATGCCTCGAAGATAGCCGCCATCACGCGGCAGGTCGCCAACGCAAGCCGACCCTGAAGTCCCGGCCCGCGGCGCTGATGCCTGAAGCGAAGACCTTGTAGTGGCGGTCCAGCGCATTGTGCATCCCCACGCTGAAGGTGGTGCGCTCGGTCAACCGGGCATCCACGTCAAACCCGATGGTCCACCACGATGGTGTGCCGTCTGCGGTCGCCTCGGCGAAGTTGTCCGTGGCGCCTGGGCCATAGTCTTCCGCCCGCTTCCAAGCGCTCCAACGGAGGTGGGTGTCCAAAGTGAACCAAGTCCAGTTCCGCGAGGCCGTACACGTCCCGAATGCTGGCGGAATGTGGGACAAGGGGCCGCCTTCTGCATCTCGACCGCGGGTCACATTGTACGTCGCCCGAAACCGCCATTTCTCCTCGATGTGGTACGTCGCCTGTCCCTGCACGCCGATGATGGAGGCCCGTCCGATGTTCGCTTGAACCTGGACCTGGTTGGTATCGCCCTCCACGACCAATGTGGTCAGCAGGCTCCCGTCCGACAACGGGATCCCGGCATCCACAGGCTGAATGGCATCGCGCAATGCGGTGGCAAATCCAGACCATTGGGTGATCAACCGGCGGTTCGGTGACCGCCAGAAACCACCGACCTCTGCACTGTAGAGCCGCTCGGGGTTCAGGCTGTCGGTGGGCACCACCACAAATCCGTCCTTGGCCCGCACCTTTCCCACGTCGTCTACGTTGGGGTTGCGGAAGGCCGTGGCCAACTGGGCATGCACGCCCATGCGGCCGTTCCATTGCCAGCGAGCCGTCCCACTGCCGGTCAGGGACCCGCGGTCGTAGCCCACCCGCTCAAAGGGCAGTTGCAACCCCGGCTGATCGTCAAACCGGGCCTCGAGCCAGCCTTTTTGGGCGCGGGCAGCCCCTTCAAAGAACCACCGGTTCCACCTGCGGGAAGCCGCGCCATAGGCTGAGATGGACCCCATGTTCGCCCCCCCGTTGGGATAGCGGGTCAACACCGATTCGTCCAGCCTCAAGCCGTCTGTCCGGCGCTCCATCCACGCCTCTGAACGAACGCGGTGGTGGTCCCAATGGCCTCCATAGGAAACATTCCAAGATCCCAATCGGTGGTCGATGTCCAATTGCAGGCTGGCCACATCCACGCCCTCTTCTTGCACTTCCCG
>CBFHWV010000036.1:8388-18224 GCA_965659565.1 uncultured Flavobacteriales bacterium | reverse complement strand
TCGAGTCCTTCTTCGAGGGCCTCCATCACAGGGTGCCACCCGATGATCCGATCGTCTGTCTTTTTGGTTCTGGGCCTCATCTTTTTCTCACTTTTCCTCTGCGCCAGCTGGACACCATGGCCTCCCATGGGCTTCTGAATCCAGGATAACGTTCCAGTTCGTAGGCATTGAAGTCGTCTCCTCGGTTGATTGCCGTGAACCGAAAAACGAGGGCATTGACATCTCCCTCCTCACCGTAAATCCAGGTTTCTCCGGAACGATCCCGGCGCACACGGTCGGCATGGCCAAACACGATGTACACCATGCCCCGGTCGGTGCACCAGCCCTCTTTCATGCCGCTGAAGTGAACGTTGGCATCGCGCACCCGGCCATAGTAGGCAGCGATCAAGCGGCGGGCGGCCTGTGGGCCTTCGGTCAGTCCGAGCCAGAATTCGTCGAGGGCCTGCTTGGGGTCCCGTGCGTCGCGCATGGCTTGGTACTCTTTGCGGGTGGCGATGTAGCGCGTGGCGCGGATCATTTCGTCGACATCGCGCATCACAGGAAAGTGAGGGCGCCGGACGGCTGCAATCCATGGCCGGCCTTCGCCCTCTGCCGTCCAACGGTGGGTGCCCGGTTCGGCGGTCCATTCGACCACTCCCCAACCCGTCCAGTCGCCTTCCGGAAGTTGGGTGTCCTCAGCCGTGGCTAACGGTTGCGGAAGGTCTTGCCCCACAGAATCCGGGAATGCGAGCGGAACGCGGTTGCGGTCGAGGAATGGGGCGGAAGGAAATGAATCGACTGGGTGCAGGTGGGCATGGGCCAGGCGAAGGCCCAGCCGGTCCGCCGGCACGAGCCATCCCCCGCGCGCTCCGGCGGGCAGGGTGTGTTCCCAAGCGGGTTCGCCGGTGTGGAGGTCGACGGCGAGGTGCCGCACGGGAGCGTCCTCAGACCAGCCATCGAAGAGGGTCACACCCGTGACGTCGGATTCGCGGTTTCGGTCCCGGACTGTATGGACGATGCGGTAGCGGCCAATGGGCATGGGAAAGGTGAAACGCTGGACCAGTGCTGTACGCTCCGGGTTCGCATGGTCCTCCCATTGGAAGCGGTGCAGCAAGGTGGGGGGAGGGTCAACTTCACCCTGTTCGGGCCACTCGATGGGTTCGACCAGCAATTCGATGTCGAGGGAGAATCGGAAGGGTGCATCGGCTCCCTGGCGCAGGTGCAAGGGTTCGAAAGCAGGAAGGCGAACGTACATCGAAGCGGAATCCGCGCGGTGTCGGTGCCAAGCGATTTGGGGGTGGTGTGGCAGGGATTCCCAGAGGTAGGGCTTGGAGGCCTTGGATCCCAATTGTTCCGGGCTGGAACACCCGGTCCACAAGGCTCCCAGCAGGCACATGGCCAGCCACAAAAAGCCGGAGGAAGGAAAGGGATGGCGCAACCTCAAGATGGGGGCAATTTCGGGGAGGAATCCGGGATGTCGGCAGCACCGCTCTCGGAATCCCCTTCGGCAGTCGGGAGGGCGGGGGCATCGGATTCCACAGCCGCATCCACTGCACTTGGGTCGGCCGAAAGAGGGGTCTCCATGCTGCCGAGCTTCCGGAGCTTCTCGGCTTGGCTGACCAGGTTTCCGGGGCCGCGGAACAGCTTCTGAACGGCGGCTTGGTGTGAGGATTGGGCTTGGTCCAGTCGGTCGCCCACTTTTTGGATGTCCCCCAGAAAGCCATTGAATTTTTTGAGCAACAATTGGCCCCGTTCCGCGATGGCCTCTGCATTTCGGCGCTGGCTTTCTTGTTTCCACAAGAAGCTGATGAGCCGGAGTGTCGCCAAGAGGGTGGACGTGGTGACCGGCACCACCTTTTTTCCGGCCGCCATTTGATACAAGGCGTGCTGTCGGTCGAAGTCGATGCTCAGGGCCGGTTCCACAGGGATGTACATCAACACGAAGTCCGGTGAAGTGCCATACAGGTTCTGGTACCCCTTGTCTCCAAGTTCGCGGACATGGCGTTCCATGCTGGCATAGTGGGCCTTCATGGCGCTGGTCCGGCTGTCATTGTCTTCGGCGGCCGTCCAGTTGGCATAGGCGGTGAGGGACACTTTGGAGTCGATCACCACAAGCCGGTCGTCGGGCAACCGAACCAGGAAGTCCGGGCGGAGCAATTGACCGTCGTCGTTGCGTCCGGTGTCTTGCACTTCGTAATGGGCATCCTTTTCCAAGCCGGCGTTCTGGAGCAGGGTTTCGAGCTGCAACTCGCCCCAATCGCCTTGCACCTTGGAGTTGCCGGTCAACGCTTGTGTGAGGTTGTGGGCCTCCTCGGTCATGCGTTGGTTCAATTCGAACAGCTGTTTGAGCTTCTCGGAGAGCTCTCCTTGTTGTTTGCGCTCCTCGCCGTAGGCGTCTTGGACTTGTTTCCCGAATTGGTCCAATCGGTCTTTGAACGGTTTGAGCAGGGCGTCGAGCTCGTCCTTGTTGGCCTGCTTGAGGCGATCGGTCCCCGCGTCCAGGAGCTCTGAGGAAAGCACTTTGAACCGGTCCAAGAGGGCTTTTTCGGCATCTTCTCGCCCGGACTCGTGCGTTTTGAGACGTTGCTGTGCGGCCTCAAGCTCGGCCTCGAGCCGGGCGACATCGGCCTGCAGGCGGCCACTGCGGTCTTTTTCCCCGTTGAGCGCATCGCGCAAATCGGATTCGCGGCGTTCGGCTTCGGTCCGGTCCTCCTTCCAGCGGGTTTCCCAGCGCTCGACTTCCGCCTGCAGGGGAGCGGCGTCCAGGCCGGTGGCGTCCCCCTGTTTTCTCAGCAAACGCAGGAGAAGAACGAGGGTCGTTGCACAAGAAAGGGCCAGAAGTGCGGGCATCAGCATGTCCATGGAAACGCAAGTTGAGAGGAGCGAACGTAACCCATTTGAGGTCCTTGGCGTAATGCGCATTGAGTTTCATCCCACATCACATCCCCATGAAGCACTTCAACCTCTGGGCCACGGCCCTCCTGATCAGCATCGGCCTCAGCAGCTGTGCCTTGTCTTACCCCTATTGCGATGCCTACAGCGGCGTCGACTTCGAAACGACCGAACAAGCCGCTGAAAACGCGGTCAAGGCCGACGTGGCCCCTTGATTCACACAAACTCAATCTGAATCTCCTGGCGGAGGTCCGGGTGAAGGGACAACGCCACCGGGCACGCCAGCGCTTCTTCTCGAAGCCAGTCGCGGTCCGCGTCGGTCCCCCCTTCCAACGATACCGTGAGCTCGACTCCGACGCGTGCAATGCGCCTCGGTGTCGGGCTCATCTTTTTTTCGGTCGTCGCGTCCATGCTTCGAATGGTCAGGTTTCGGGAGGCCGCCCGCAGCCCCAGGATCGTCATGATGCAGCTGGCCAGGCCGACCGCGACCAGATCCGTCGGAGAAAAGGCGGCGCCCAAGCCCCCGTTGTCCGTGGGGGCGTCGGTCAGCAAAGTTTGGCGGTTGCCTTGGTGAACCGCTTGGGTCCTCAAGGGTTCAGGATAGGTGAGGGCGTACTTCATCGTGCGCTAATTTCGCAAGAGCCCATGGCATTCAACCCACGTCTCTCTTCAGCCGCAGTTCGAGGCTTCGCAGTCCTTCTCTTGGGGGTTTTCGCGGGGGCGCCATTGCAAGCACAAGTGGAGGGTGACGACGCGCCGGAGACCATTTTTACCCACCGTGTGGAAGGCGGATTGTCCCTCCACACCCGGGGCATGGGGGCACATGTAGAGCTGGGGGCCTATCGCGGAGTGGGAAAGGTCAATACCTGGTCGCTCGAAGTGGTGAGCATGAAGCACCCCAAGGAGGTGCGCAGCTTCAATCCTGTGTATGACCAGGGCAAGAGCTATGTCTTCGGAAAAGTCAACTCGGCCTACATCGCCCGCCTCGGTTGGGGCAAGCGGACGGTCAGCACCCCGAAGCTGCGCAACGGGGCCGTGGCCATCGGCTGGAAGTTCGCGTTTGGCCCGGCGGTGGCGTTCACCAAGCCCGTTTACCTCGAGATCGGATATCCGGACATCCCGTATCGGTATGTGTTGACGGAGCGCTACGATCCGAGCATCCACGGGACGGACGACATCTACGGCAGGGCAGGCGCATTGAATGGCATCCTCGAGCTGCGCCCCACACCAGGGGGCTTCTTTCGTGTGGCGGCGGACTTTGAATACAGCGGGGACCGCGAGGTGCTGAGAACCGCTTCCGTGGGGGTGCAATTCGACGCATTTGTGACCCCCATCGAGATCATGGCGCCGGAGTTTGACCAGAACGACCGGTTGTTTCTGACCTTGTTCGTCCATTGGAGTTTCGGCCGACAGCAATTCAAGACATGACGCACGCCTCCCCACAGCCCAATTCTTCAGGAGAAGCGCCCCGCAAGCGGACCAAGCCGCCTTGGCTCAAGGTCAAGCTGCCCACAGGAGAGGCGTATCGGAAGGTCCGCGGCCTGGTCAGCGAACACAAGCTGCACACCATTTGTGAGAGCGGGAACTGTCCCAACATGGGCGAGTGCTGGGGTGAAGGCACCGCGACCTTCATGATCCTGGGCAATGTCTGCACGCGCTCTTGCGGATTTTGCAACGTCTCGACTGGCCGCCCGGAGGAGGTCGACCCGTTTGAGCCTGGCCGCGTGGCCAACAGCGTCAAATTGATGGGGGTCAAGCATGCCGTCATCACCTCGGTGGACCGGGATGACCTGGCCGATGGGGGCGCCGAAATCTGGGCCCAGACTGTGCGGGCCATCCGCCACCAGAGTCCGGGAACGACCCTGGAGACGCTCATTCCGGATTTCGCGGGCAAGTGGGAAAACCTCCAAAAGGTGATCAACGTGGCCCCCGAAGTGGTGAGCCACAACCTCGAAACGGTGCGCAGGTTGACCAAGCAAGTCCGCATTCAAGCCAAGTACGACCGGAGCCTTGAAGTGCTCATGCGCTTGCGGCGGGCGGGCATCCGCACCAAAAGCGGGGTGATGTTGGGACTCGGGGAGACCGTGCAGGAAGTGCGGGAGACCATGGAGGACTTGCGTTCGGTGGATTGTCAGGTGTTGACCCTCGGGCAATACCTCCAGCCGACCCCCAAGCATTTGCCCGTGGCCGAGTTTGTACACCCCGACACTTTCGAAATGTTGCGCGAGGAAGGCCTGGCCATGGGGTTCATGTTCGTGGAGAGCGGTCCCTTGGTGCGGTCCAGCTATCACGCCGAGAAGCACGTCGTCTGAGGGCGGACAGGCGCATTTCATGCCCCTCGGGTAGCCCGGTCATACAACCCAGCGAACCCATGCCCTCCGGCTGAGGTTCCTTGATTAAATTCCGCCTTCCTACGGATTGGAGAACCCCACACAATGAAGAAGACTGTCTTCCTTTTGGCCACCATCGCCTGTGCCGGCGTCTTGGCCTTCCTTCAGCTCGACCTGCAAAACGCCGCAGCCTACGCGCCGCGTTCGGCCGAGTCCGCCGCACCCACCGCTGATGCTTCCGGCATGGAGGACATCCTCATGGCCTTGCGCGGTGACATCGAAACCGGTGAAATGAACCACGAGGGCTTGTTGGCCTTGGGTGAGCGCACCCGTCAGGTGGCGCAGGTTCAGTCCGGCAACCGCGCAAGCGCACAGTACTGGAACCCGATGGGGCCAGACAATGTGGGGGGACGCACGCGGTGCATCCTCGCTGTCAATGAGTTCCAGATTTGGACGGGCGGCGTGAGCGGGGGCCTTTGGCGCTCCTGGAACAAGGGAGACAACTGGGAGCGGGTGTCCACCTTCCCCTCTGCCATGGTGGCCAGCATTGCCATGGCCGGCAATGGGGACATTTACGTTGGAACGGGCACACAGTTCGACGGCGTCAGCGGCGTCGGCGGTTCTGGCTTCCGCGGAGACGGCATTTACCGCTCCACCGACATGGGAGAGACATGGACGCGTTTGGAAGGGACCGACCCCGGCGCGTTCCAAGGAGGCGACTGGAGTGCAACCGACGCGCTCGTGGCAGATCCCAACGTGCCATCCCGCGTGTGGTATGGTGGCATCCAAGGCATTGGCTACATCGAGAATGGTGTCATCACCGAGAACACCATCAGCGGCATCTCTGGAACGACCGGCGTCCAAGACATTGAGATTGCATTTGACGGCAGTTACATGTTGATCAGCACGACCAATGGCCGTGTGTACCGGTCGACCGACTTTGAAACCTCAGAAACGGTGTCCGGCTCTCCGAACGACCCGGCCATCACGCAAGGTTTCGGACGTTGCCGTGTGGCCATCAGCCCGGACGACGCCAACAGCGCTTATGCCTTGCTGGCGACCTCCGGCAGCCAGTTTGGCGGGGTCTTCCACAGCGCGGATGCGGGACAGACCTGGGATGAGATCTGGCCTGCCGGCGTGGAAGGGTACGACATCTGCCCCACCAACAACCAGGCCCGGTACGACTTGGCACTCGGCGTCAAGAAGGGCGATCCGGGCATCGCTTACGTGGGCGGACAGGCGTTCTGGCGCTGTGGTCCCTCCTATCAAGCGGAGCAAGCGGCCACCATGGGTGGCGGAGCGGGCAATCCGTTCTACATCCATGCCGACGTCCACGAAGTGCTCTTCACGCCGGGCGGCACCATGTACGTGGCCACGGACGGCGGCATCTTCCGCAGTGAGGATGGCGGCCAAACCTACACGGCATGCAACCGCGGCCTTCAAATCACCCAGTTTTACGGCATCGCTTACGGTCCGACCAGCGAGGCGATCGGCGGAGCGCAAGACAACGGCACCTCTTTGATTCCCGGCAATGGAACCTTCTTCAACGACCAGGACGCAGCAGACGTGTTCGGCGGCGACGGATTCGATTGTGCCTTGTCCCAAGCCACTGGACTCCAAGAGGGCATTCCGTTCATGGCCACGTCCCAGAACGGCAACCTCGGTCGCGGCTTCTATGTGGCTGGAGCGCCGTTCACGCAGGGTGGGTCGTTCTACGATGAGTGCCTCGTGGACATCCTCGACGACGAAGGCAACATCGGCGGCTTCTATACCTGCATGAACCTCTACGAGGACTTCAACGACGAAAACAGCGGCATGACTGTGCCGCTGGTCAATCCGTTTGATGAAACAGTGGAGGACAGCACGTTCACCATGGAGACGGCGAACTTGAACCGTCCATTCGAGTACACCTTGGAACAACCTCTTCGCTACTGGGATGTGCTCATTCGTCCGGAAATCGTGTCCGAGGATGGGCCGGTGGCGAACACCGACTACCCCTGGCTCGACGACCAGGACTTGTCCATCCTCTACGATTGCAATGATGTGGAGGTCATTGAGGACGGAGACACGTCCTTGGTGACGGTGTGCGACACGACCTGGACTTATGCGGCAGACACGCTGTACGACGTCCATGAGGTGCTCGACGTGACGGATCCGTACACCACCATGACGGTGATTGGTTTCAACGGGGGCAACGGCGTCTGGATGACCCGCAATGGCCTCAACTTCAACACCCAGCCCCGCTGGTTCTTCCTCGGCAATGCGCCCGGCGGTTCCGGAACCAAGGCCATCGAGTTCGCCAAGGGCGACCACCCGGAGGCCGGCAACCACATTTTCGTCGCCGGTTGGGACGCCAAGCTCTACCGCTTCAGTGGCCTCAACTCGGTGTGGGAGCACGATGGGGAGTGCAATGTCCCAGAGGGCGTGACCCGCACCCAGATCATGGCCACCGGCGCCGTGGTGACCGGCGTGGCCGTCGACCCGAACGACCCGAATCACGTGGTCGCCACCGTGGGTGGATACGGCACCGTGAGCGGTGGAAAGGTGCAGGAGACCTTCAACGCACTGGACGACAATCCGAGCTGGAGCAACATCTGGTTCCCGAGCAGCAATGATCTCAGCAAGATGCCCGTGTACGATGCGGTGATCGACCAGAGTGACGCCACAGGCAACACCATCTTGGTGGGCACCGAGCACGGCATTTGGCAGACCGTGGACGGCGGTTCCACGTGGACCGTGGAGAACCTCGGCATGGTGGCCAATGTGGATGACATTGCTGCCCCGGTGTTCAGCATGGAGCAGCAGTGGCACATGCCCATGGAGTGGTCCGAGGTGACCAACAACGGCGCCATTTACGCTGGCACACACGGCCGCGGTATTTTCCGCAGCGACGTCTACCTCGGTACGGAGGAGCTCACGTTTGAAGAGGCCGTCGACCAGCGCAACCTGCTGGTGTACCCGAATCCGGCAATGGGGGATGACGTGACCGTCAAGCTGGGCGAAGGCTGGAGCCAGCCCGACCTCACCCTCTACGACATGAACGGCCGTCCGGTTCAAACAGTCAACCGACAGGCCACCGCCAACGGTTTGGTCCGCCTGTCTGTGGGTGGCCTTGCTCCGGGCGTGTACTTCGTGACGGCTGTGGAGAATGGCCAGAGTGAGACGGCCCGCTTGATTGTGCGCTGATCGGGTCTTGACCCGCTCGGGAAACCGCCGCTCTCCAACAAGGGGGCGGCGGTTTTCGTTTTAGCGCCAGTGGTGCAGCGAGGCACCGGATTCGTCGAGGGTCACATAGGTTTTGTGTCCAATCCAATCCCCGCAGTTGAGGTAGCGCGCCTGCCGGCCATGGGCCTCCACGGCGAGGTCGAGGGGGAGGTGACGGTGGCCGAAGATGAAATAGTCGAAGGCCTCACGCGACAGGGTGTCGCAGCAGTATTGATACAGCCATTCGCCTTCTGCACCATGGAATTGGGCTTCTGCTTCTGCGCCTGCGGCACGGCTGTCTCGGCTCAAGCGCGCGCCAATGCCGTACGCGAGGTTGGGGTGGAGGCGTGCAAAGGCCCAGCGGGCAGCGGGGTTGCGGAACAAGCGCTTGAGGGTCTTGTATTTGCGGTCTCCCGGCCCAAGGCCGTCTCCATGGCCGATCAGACAGCGGTGTCCGGCGTGTTCCAGGACGATGGGGTCGGCGTGGACCGTGACACCGAGCTCGTCGGCGAGGTAGCCCCGGGTCCACATGTCGTGGTTGCCGAGGTGCCAATGGACGTCGAGTCCGCCATCCACCAATTCGGCAATCCGACCGAACAGCCTCACAGCGCCCTTGGGCACGACGTGTTTCCATTCAAACCAGAAGTCCAACAGGTCGCCCACGAGGTGGAGGCCATCGCCTTGAGACCCCACTTCATCGATCCACTTCAGAAAGGCGCGCTCCCTGTCCCGAGAGGCGTCGGGATGGGGCGCACCGAGGTGAAGGTCAGAGGCGAAGTGGAGGGCCACGGAAAGGGGTTCAGAGGAGCTTTTCGAGCTCCTGTTCCAACATGGCGCCACGCAGGTGGGTCGCGACCACCGTACCATTGCCATCGATCAGGATGGCGTGGGGGATGCTGCTGATGCCGTAGAGTCCCGTCACGACGCTTCCCCATCCTTTGAGGTCGGAGATGTGGTTCGGCCAAGCCAGGCCGTCTTGTTCGATGGCCCGTTTCCATTTCGCCGCGTCCCGGTCCAAGGAGATGCTCAGGATTTCAAAGCCGCGGTCCTTGTACTCCTCATAGGCCCGGACCACGTTGGGGTTCTCCCGGCGACAGGGCCCGCACCAACTGGCCCAGAAATCCACCAGCACCACCTTTCCCCGGAGGTCAGAGAGGGATCGGGTTTGGCCATTGGGGTCTGCCAGGGCGATGTCGGGCATGGCCATGCCCGGTTGGATCAACCCGTTTCGGCGCTGTTGCACGCGCGGTTTGGGCTGTTGGTTGATGCGGCGGGACAGGTTGCGGTGGGCTGCACTGTGGCCCATGAGGGTTTTGGTGCTGTCGAGGACTTGCTTGGCCAGCGCCCGGTCCGCAGAGAGGTCGAGGTATTCCACGGCCATGAGGCCGACCGGGCTCGAGCGGTGCGCCCGAACCGTAGAGCGGGCCAGCT
>CBFHWV010000036.1:0-8290 GCA_965659565.1 uncultured Flavobacteriales bacterium | reverse complement strand
GTTCGGCCTTGGCCGCATTGCGCACTTCAGGTGAAAGGCTGCCGTTGGTGGCACTCTGCTTCCACGCCCTCAAGCTGTCGTTCAACACCGCAGATGCCGACACGAATTCGGCAAATTCCCGAGACCAATCGTCGCCCTCGATGTCGATGTCCGTGGCGAGGCCCTTGTCCTCAGGAAGGCGGCCGGTCACCTGGATGCGGGACAAGCTGTCGGCAATGATGTAAAACAGGTTGTCGTCCACATCCACTTGGTAGATGTCGAGCGCTTTGTCTGCAAACGTGGCGGCAGGGAAGGCGAAGTGGCCCTGCGGGTCGGCTTGGGTGGTGTCAAACGCCACGTACCCTTTGGGGCCGAGGTTCGACACGGTGACCGTCGCCCCTTCGGCGCCGTCGAGTTGACCGCTGAGGGCATCGGAGGGCGAAGAGGAACAACCGGCCCAAAGGAGGAAGAGGGGGAGCAGAAGGCTCGAGGACAACAGTCGGCGCATGGGTCAAATATCCGGGTTGGATCCGGACGCTTCAATCCGCTTTCGAATGGTACTCAACAGACCATCGAGGGATTCCTCGTCCCACCATTGGATGTGGAGGTTGAGCACGAGGATCGGCAGGTCGGCAGCGCCCGCCAGGGGGCGGATGCGCTCGGCATCTTTTTCGGTGGTGATGAGCGCTTCCGGCAACTGGTTCTGGTCATCCGGTTGGGTCAAGGCCCGGCGCCATTCCTCGAGGTGCTCAGGGGTGAATGCCTGGTGGTCGGGGTAAGCGAAATGTTGGGCCACGCGGCAATGCCGGCTGAGGTGGGCTTCGAATTGGGCGGGCTGGGCGATGCCGGAAACGGCGACGCACCGCATGGGCCAACCCGCATAGCGTTTGGTGGCCATGGCGCGCAGACCATCTGGCCGCGCCCCGGAGTGCAGCAAGGGCGCTGCAGATTGGAAGTGGAGTCGGTGGCGCCACAAGCGCAGGTCCCCCTTGGTCAGGGCGCCAGGGCATCGGGTCAGGATGACCGCGTCGGCGCTTTGGATGCGCTCCGGAAGGTCGCGCAAACGGCCCCGGGGGAGAAAGTGGTCGCGGTCCACAGGTTGGGTGGTGTCGACCAGCGCAATGGCGACCGTGGGAATGAGACGCCGGTGTTGAAGGCCATCATCGAGCAGCACGGCATCGGCCAGGCCGGCTTGTTGAATCTGCTCCAAACCTCGGATGCGGTCTTCGCAGACATAGACTGGGACGCCTGGAAATTTGCGGGCGACCTCCAAAGGTTCATCCCCGAATTCCTCCGGCGTTCCTGCGCGGTCCACCCTCAGAAAGCCCTTGGACTTTCGCCCGTAGCCCCGCGACAGGACCGCCCAACGGGTGTCCTTGCCACCGTCCATGAGCTTTTGGAGCAGCGCTTTGAGGTGCGGGGTCTTGCCGGTTCCACCCACCGTGACATTGCCGAGGACGACCGTGGGCAGTGCCCCCTCCTGCGACGCGCGTAGGCCTTGATCGTAGGCCCAATGGCGCAGTCGGACCGCCCACCGGAACATGGCCGCAGCAGGTGCCCACCACCACCGGTCCTGGAGGACGCTGTTTGAGGTGGTCACTGGCAGCTGAGAGCCGGTGGAAGAAGGGGTGCGCAATGCCATGGGCGGCGAAATTGCCACAATGGCCGCGGAATCCGTCCTTCGCAATGCCCAATTTTGGTTCATGCCCCGCATTTCTGACATCGCATCCCTGCTGGAAGCCATCGCCCCGCCATCGCTCCAGGAAGATTATGACAACAGTGGCCTCCTCATCGGAGAGCCCCACACCGAGGTCACCGGCGTTCTCGTGTCGCTCGACGTCACCGAGGCCGTGGTGGCCGAGGCGGTCCGCAAGGGGTGCAACCTGATTGTCTCCCACCACCCGTTGATTTTCCGTCCGTTGAAGCGGTTGACCGGACGCAATCAGGTGGAACGCACGGCCATGGCGGCCCTTCGCGCCGGGGTGGGTTTGTATGCCATTCACACCAACCTCGACAACGTCGCGCACGGGGTCAATGCGATGATGGCGGACAAGCTCGGCTTGGACGATTTCGAGACGCTCCGGCCGGCAAAGGCCACCCTGGCCAAGGTCGTCACCTTTGTTCCGCACGATGACCTCGACGCAGTTCGCCAGGCCATGTTTGCTGCGGGAGCAGGCAACTTGGGCGATTACGACGAATGCGGGTTCGTGACGCGGGGCGAAGGCACCTTCCGGGCACAGCCTGGATCCAATCCCCACCTCGGCAGTGTGGGGCAGCGGGAAGGGGTGGAAGAAGCCCGGCTGGAAGTGATCGTAGAACGGTGGAATGTGGGCCCTGTGGTGGCCGCCATGCACGACGCCCATCCTTATGATGTCGTGGCCCACGATGTCCTCCACCTTGAGAATGCGCACCCCACTGCAGGCAGCGGCGGCATCGGTGGGTATGATGTGCCCCTGGCCTGGTCCGCGTTTCTGGACCGGCTGAAATCGGCTTTTGGCGCTCCTGTGGTGCGACACACCGCTCCGCCGGAAACCCCCATTTCTACCGTCGCCCTGTGCGGGGGAACGGGCAGTTTTCTGCTCCCGGATGCCATTCGAGCCGGTGCAGATGTGTTCCTTTCATCGGACTTCAAATACCACGAGTTCTTTGGAACGGAGGGGCGCATCACCATCGCAGACATCGGCCATGCAGAAGCCGAAGGCGGCATCTCTTCGTGGCTTGTGGATCAATTGGCTGTCCTCAAAGTTGGATTCCCTAATTTCGCAGTCCTTTTGTCGGAAGTCCGCACCAACCCCATTCACGTATCCTGATGGCCAAGAAGACCAAAGCCACAAGCGCAGAGGAGAAACTCCGGGCGCTGTATGACCTGCAGCTGATTGACAGCCGCATCGACCGCCTCCGTGTGGTTCGCGGTGAGTTGCCCCTTGAAGTCGAAGACCTCGAGGACGAATTGGCCGGCCTCGCCTCCCGCCTGGAGCGCCTCAACGAGGAGGCATCGGGCATTCAGCAGAAGATTCAAGAGCGCAAGGAGTCCATCATCGATTCCGGCGCCATGATCAAGCGCTTCGAGGAGCAGCAGAACAGCGTTCGCAACAACCGGGAGTTCGAGTCCTTGAACAAGGAAATCGAATACCAGAGCCTCGAAATCCAGCTCAGCGAGAAGCGCATCAAGGAAGCCGAAGCACAGCTCGAGCAGAAGTCCGAGATCATCACCGAGGTGAAGACCAAGCACGACCACCGTGCCGAAGACCTCCAGGCCAAGCAGACGGAGCTCGACGAAATCATCGCGGAAACCCGCGCAGAGGAGGAGATTTTGAGCAACCTCAGCGGCAAGATGTCCGGCAAGATTGACGACCGTCTCTTGCAGGCCTACCTCCGCATCCGCGGTGGTGCCAAGAACGGCATGGCCGTGGTGCCGATCGAGCGCGATGCCAGTGCCGGCAGCTACATCAAGATTCCGCCACAGCGCATTCTCGACGTCGGTGCCCGCAAGCGCATCATCGTGGACGAGCACAGCGGCCGCATCCTCGTGGACCAGGAATTGGCCACCGAGGAGCAGGAAAAGGTCGAGAAGCTCGTGGCCAAGGAGCTCAAGGCCGCGGCGAAAGCCTGACGCAGAATCGGCTTGTCCGGTCCGTCAGTAACGGGCCCCGATGGACAGCATCAACAGACCCAGCCCGGTCCGCCCTTGTGCGATGGCCGGGCTGAGTGCGTAAAGGCGCCGGGCATCCTCCGTGGACGTGTGCCGATACGTTGCGCCGGCATACCAGGTCTCGGCCCGGTATTCGCCGCCCAGCGCCCACTGGATTTGGGCGGCTCCATCTTCAAGCAAGGTGCCGTCCTCGAGCCCGTCGAAGCCTTTCAAGGACTTGGCGGCCTCCGAACGCCACCCTCCCCCAAAGCGGAAGCGCCAGGTGTCCTGGATGCGAAATTCGAGCCCGCCCCGCACGTTCTGCTCGGCGATCAAGGTGGAGTCGATGTCGCGTTGGATGGCGGCCACATCGGATTCGCGGAAATCGTTGGAAGTGAAGGTGGCCTGGCCGAAGTCCGCATAGCCGTAATCAAGGGAGAGCAAGGCTGACTTGCCCATCGTCCAGCTCACGCCCAGGCGGTGCTGTCGGGGTGTCCGGATGCGGTATTGTACGTAGCTGTTGGGACTGTTCCATTCAAAACCGCTCCCGTCTGAAAAGTCCGAGGTGGCATCGACTTGGTAGAAGTCGTCGATGGAAAACACCGAGCCACTGCGGTAGCTCCAGCCAAACCGCAGCGGTGTCCCTTCCGGCAAAAGTAGGAGTCCAAAAGACCAGAACGCGCCGGATCCACTGACCTCGAGCCGGTCATTGAACGTGAAGCGGTCCAGCGGCGAAGGGCCCATGAGCTTGCGTTCGCTGTACACGTCCACCCGCTCCATGTCGACCGAGGTCAATCCCACCGAAAGGCCGAGGTGGAGCACGTCGTCCCAACTGGTGCCAAAGGCGAGGGTGGTCTCGCCCATCCGGCCAGAGCGGTCGCGCCGCAGGGATTGTTGGACTTCGTCTCCGTCAAACGCGCCTTGGTAGTCGGTCGTGCTGCCGGCCACGGTGTCGATGAGGTAGGTGTACCAGGCCAGGTCCGCGTCGAAGGGTTGGGAATACCACAGGCTGTCAAACGGCGTCCCCTGGGCTTGCAAGGCGAGCTGCTGGGTCAGACTCTCCCCGGATTGCGGTCCCTCCCATTCGATGCGCTGGTGGAAATCCCGAAGGGGGGTGTAGCCAATGCCAAAGGTGCCCCGGCGGAAGTGCGGGTGGTTGAGGGGCATGGTGAGGGCGGCCCCCAGCTGGCCGACAATCAGGTGGGGTGCTGCCGTGGTGCCGGTTTGATCGGCAAATGTGGTGCGGCCACCGCCGGCCCCGATGGCGAGGCTCATCCCCACATCGCTCGTGCGGTACAGGCCCAGTCCAGCGGGATTGGACCACACGGCCCCCAGGTCTGCCCCGAGGCTGGTCATGGCACCTCCAAGTCCGGTGGACCGGGCGGTACCCAGTGGGTCCATGCGGCTGTACAGCATCACATCCGACAAGCCCTGTCCACAAAGGCAGGATGGCGTGGCGAGGGCGAGCAGGGCCAGTCCCGTGCCGCTAAGAAGGGAACGCAAAGTCATGTGCAATGGCGCAAGGGGTCAGCCACCGCGGCCGGAGCGGCCACCTGAAGAACGCGGCGCGCTGGGGCGGGGCGAAGAAGGCGTACTGAAGCTCCCGCCTCGGCTTCCTCCACCGCGCGGCGTGCTCGGACTGCTGTAGTTCTGACGCGGCGTGGGGTTGCTCCAACCGCTGTTGGACCGGCCGGAATTTTGGTTGCCCCGATTCTGGCTCGGCTGGGCGGCCGGCTCTCCCGAACGATCCGGGCTTTGGCGGCCATAGTCATCATCGCGGCTGGGCTGCGGCGCAGGTGGAATCACCGTCGTGCCACGGCTGCTGCGGTTGCCGCGGGCCGTGCTGTTCCGTGTGGCGTAGGGCTTGGCGCTCGGGGTCGGAGAGGCTGTCCCGGAGTCAACATTGGCAGCGCCATTCGATCCAGCTCCCCCTGCCATACCGGTGAACTGTCCGAAGTTTGGCCGTGGGCGCGGTGCGGTGAACGACGTGCCATTCACGAGGTCGCCTGTTCCGCAGAATCCGCCCCAACCGGGGTTGCCAAACGCACCAAGGTTGCCATAGTAGGGATGGTAACCACCCCCCCAGTAGCCGTAGCCAGGGGCGCCCCAGTAGCCGCCACCCCACGGGTCCACACCCCAGCCTGGCCCGTAGCCGCTCCAGCCGCCATTCCAACCATAGGGGTTGCCGAAGCCGCCAATGGGATTGCCCCACGCGTCATAGCCGGTGTTGAAGGCAAGGTTGTTGTACCCATACGTGCTGCCGTATCCCACGTTGAACGGGCTGTAGGGGCTGCCTCCAAAGCCATATGGCGTGCCAAATCCGTAGCTGTTGTAGGGGCTGTAGCCGAATCCTGTCGCGCCGTAGGGGCTGAATGGGCTGTGGAAGCCGCCCGTGTACCGGTTCCAGAGCTGGCCGTTCTGGCCGCCCGCCACGGAACTGCCGTATGGGGCGTCGTAGTCCCCTTGGGTGTACTGGTCGTATTGGTCGAGGAGCTGCTCCCGGCGGGCCGCTTCAAGCGCGTCGTCTCCGACATGGGGCTCCCCGCCGCTGAGGTAGAATTCATCCGATTCCGTGGCCCGGTCTCCAATCAGGTCCATCGAAGACGTGCAAGACGCCAGCCAGAGGGGCAGCGCGAGGAGGAGGAGGGGAGAATTCAACTTCATGGGCAACGGGAAATTACATCGAATGGACGGAGCGACAAGACGTTGGGGCCATGACCCGCCCGTTGGCGGTGGTGTACTTTTGCGCCTCGACGACTTTTTGAGAGCAAACTCCGTACCAATTCTTCATGGCCAAATTGACCCCCCGCGACCAGGACTACTCCAAGTGGTACAACGAAATCGTGGTCGAAGCCGACCTCGCCCAGCACAGTGACGTGAAGGGCTGTATGGTGATCAAGCCTTACGGATTCGCCATTTGGGAGCGCATGAAGGACGTGCTCGACGGCATGTTCAAGGAGACCGGCCACGTCAATGCCTACTTCCCGCTGTTCATCCCGAAAAGCTACCTGAGCAAGGAGGCCGCGCACGTGGAAGGCTTCGCCAAGGAATGCGCCGTGGTCACCCACTACCGGCTCAAGAACGACCCCGACGGTGAGGGCGTCATCGTCGATCCGGACGCCAAACTCGAGGAGGAACTCATCGTCCGCCCGACGTCCGAAACCATCATTTGGAAGACCTACAAAAATTGGATCCAGAGCTACCGTGACCTGCCGCTGCTCGTGAACCAGTGGGCCAACGTGGTGCGCTGGGAGATGCGGACGCGCCTGTTTCTCCGCACCGCCGAATTCCTGTGGCAGGAGGGCCACACCGCCCACGCCACCAAGGCGGAGGCCATCGCCGAAGCGGAGAAGATGCTCCACGTCTACGCCGACTTCGCCGAGGGCTGGATGGCCATGCCAGTGGTCCGCGGCATCAAGTCGGAAAGCGAGCGCTTCGCCGGCGCCGACGACACCTTTTGCATCGAGGCCCTCATGCAAGACGGCAAGGCCCTGCAAGCCGGCACGAGCCACTTCCTCGGGCAGAATTTCGCCAAGGCCTTCGACGTGACGTACGCCACCAAAGAGGGCACGCAGGAGCACGTTTGGGCCACCAGCTGGGGCGTGTCCACCCGTTTGATGGGCGCCCTCATCATGACCCACTCCGACGACAAGGGCCTGGTCCTGCCGCCGAAGCTGGCGCCGATCGAGGCCGTCATCGTCCCCATCCAGAAAGGGGGGGAGGCCAATGAGGTGGTCAATGGCGCCTGTCAGCAGCTCCACGACGACTTGAAGGCCGCTGGCGTGCGCGTCAAGCTCGACGACGACGACACCAAGCGTTCCGGTTGGAAGTTCGCCGAGTACGAGCTCAAGGGCGTGCCTGTGCGCCTGGCCATCGGCCCCCGCGACGCCGAAAACGGCACCGTGGAGGTGGCCCGCCGCGACACCGGCGAAAAGGCGTTCGTCCCTGCCGACCAAATCGTGGCCCACGTCCAATCGTTGCTCACCGAGCTGCAGGACGGCCTGTTCAATGCGGCCAAGGACCGCATGGCCGCCAGCACCCGTGAGGTCAACACCTGGGAGGAGTTCACCGCCGGCCTCGAGGAGGGCGGCTTCCTGAGCGCCCACTGGGACGGCACGGCCGAGACAGAGGATCTGATCAAGAAGGAGACCAAGGCCACCATCCGTTGCCTGCCCCTCGACGGCGACACCACGCCCGGCACCTGCATCCGCACCGGCAACCCCAGCGCCCGCCGCGTCCTCTTTGCCCGCGCCTACTGAGCGATCGCCGCAGAACATTCGTCCCTCACCCTTCGTTGACTCAACATGGACACGACCACTCCCATCGGACTGAACGCCGAAGCGGCCGCCCAGCTCTCCGCCGGACTTAACGACCTCCTGGCCGACCTCACCGTTTTCTACATGAACGCGCGCGGCTTCCATTGGAACATCCGCGGAAAGGCGTTCTTCGAGCTCCACGCCAAGTTCGAGGAGCTCTACACGGACCTCCAGCTCAAGATCGATGAGGTCGCCGAGCGCGTGCTGACCCTAGGGGGCCAGCCCACGCACACCCATGAAGAGTACCTCGCCGTCAGCAAGGTTCCCGTGGTCAAGGACGTCTCCGACGGTGTCGACGCCCTCAAGCATTGTGTGGCCGCCTTCAGCGTCATCCTGCTCCGCGAACGCACGCTGCTCCACCTGT
>CBFHWV010000035.1:4388-18494 GCA_965659565.1 uncultured Flavobacteriales bacterium | reverse complement strand
CGGCGATGCGCTCGGACAGCATGCGGAAGCGCTCACAGCTGCGGGCCTCGATCATGGCGGCGAGCAGCAGGCGGTCGACGAGCTGTTCCTCTCGGCTTCCCCCTTTTTTGATGAAGGCCGCGAGGTCGTGGATGTACGGGTCCTTCCGCTCCTTGCCGAGGACCCAGCCACGCGCCTTGATCTTTTCGACGACCATGCCGAAGTGCTCCATCTCCTCCATGGCGATGCGGGTCAACTCTTCGACCAAGTCGGTCAACTCTGGGTAGCGGACAATGGTGGAAATGGCGTTGGAGGCGGCCTTCTGTTCGCACCACGCGTGGTCGGTGAGGACCTCGGGGATGTTGGACTCGACGAGCTCCACCCAGCGGGGGTCCGTGGGGAGCTGCAGCCCGAGCATGACGCTGTCGGTTCCCTGCGCCATGGCTCAGGAATTCATGGCGTCCTCGATGGCCTCGGCATCCAGCGGGATGTCGCCCATCAGGTCGTCGAATCCGTCCTCGGTGACGACGATGTCGTTCTCGAGCCGGATGCCCAACCCCTCCTCGAGGATGTAGATGCCGGGCTCGACGGTGAAGACCTGGCCGGCGCGGATGGGCTCGTGCCACAGGCCCACGTCGTGGACGTCCAGCCCGATGAAGTGGGAGGTGCCGTGCATGAAGTACTTCTTGTAGGCCGGCCAAGCGAGGTTTTGCTTGGCGACGTCGTGCTGGTCGATGAGGCCCAGCCCGAGAAGTTGCTCGGTCATGAGCTCGCCCACCTGCTTGTGGTACTCGTGGAGGCTCACGCCGGGGCGCAGCAGCTTCGTCGCATCGCGCATCACGCTCAGCACCGCGTCATACACCTTGCGTTGGCGGTCGGTGAAGCGGCCAGACACCGGCAGGCACCGGGTCATGTCGCTGGCGTAGTTGCCGTATTCGGCGCCGACATCCATCAGCAGCACGTCGCCTTCCTTGCAGACCGCGCTGTTCTCGATGTAGTGGAGCACGCAGGCGTTGGCGCCGCTCGCCACGATGGGCGTATAGGCGAATCCGCGGGAGCCCTTGCGCACGAACTCGTGCAGGTACTCGGCCTCGACTTCGTATTCGGTGACGCCGGGCTTGAGGAAGTTCATCACGCGGTGGAAGCCGTCGCGGGTGATGCCGCAGGCGTGGCGCATCCGCTCGATTTCCTCAGCGCTCTTCACGCTGCGCATGCGGTGCAGAATGGGCGCGGCCCGCTCAATGCGGACGTGGGGGTAGGTCTCGGTGAACCAATTGTTGAAGCGGGCCTCGCGGGTCTCGACCACCACCTTGGCACGGGTGTGCTCGTTTTGGTGGAGGTAGCAGCAGGTGCACTCCGTGACGAGCCGCTGAATGGTGCGCTCGAGCATGGACAGCCACTGGACTTGCTTCACGCCCGTCTGGGCGGTGGCCTGGGCCTTGGTCAGCTTGGCGCCTTCCCAGATGGCGATCTCCTCGTTGGTTTCCGTGACAAACAGGATCTCCCTGTCGGCTGGGTTGTGGGCGTCGGGGAAGAGCAGCAGCACGGTCTCTTCCTGGTCCACACCGGTGAGGTGGAGCATGTTGGAGTCCTGGCGGAACGGCAGGGTGCCGTCGGCGCTGGTCGGGTAAATGTCGTTGGAGCTGAACAGGGCCATCGCTCCGGGGCTCAGTGCCTCGGCAAAGGCGGCGCGGTTCCGGATGTAGTTCTCGGCGGACAGGGGCGGGTAACGCAGCATGCCCCGAAGGTACGGCCCGCGGGTCTTCAGGCGCGGGTCACGCGCACCAGCGAACCGGTCGGCAGGACCTGGCCGGTTCCGCTGCGGAGGCAAAGCTCGCCGGCCTCGATGGCGGCGTCGGGCAAGGCGGCCCGCCAGAAATTCTCCAGTGAAGACGGACTCAGGCCGGAGTAGGTGTTCATCACCACCGATCCACCAGGGGCAACAATGCCGGCGGATGAGCGGATGAGGTGTCCAATCTGTTCCTCCAGCTTCCATTTCTCCCCCTTCGGTCCCAGCCCCCACGCCGGCGGATCCATGACGATCAGGTCGTACTGGTTGCCCCGGCGCAGCTCACGCTCCACGAATCGCATGGCGTCCTCGACGCACCAACGGATGCCATCGAGCCCCGAGAGTTCCATGTTCATCCGCGTCCACGTGACGACTTGCTTGATCGCGTCGACATGGGTCACATCCGCGCCGGTCGCCCGGGCGGCGAGCGAGGCGCCCCCCGTGTAGGCGAACAGGTTGAGGACGCGCTTCCCCGGCCCGAGGCGGTCGGCCATCCAGCGCCAATTGGCGGCCTGCTCGGGAAAGAGACCGACGTGCTTGAACCGGGTCAACTCCAGCGAGAAATGCAGGTGTTGCCCGTTGGCCAGCAGGTACCGGATTTCCCAGTTGTCCGGAACGCTTTGGTGGGGTTCCCAATGGCCTTTGGTCCGGCCTGTGGGCACGAATTCGGCGGCGGACACGCGGCGCCATTCCGACCGCGTCATGCCGCAGTCCCAGATGGCGTGCGGCTCGGGGCGAATCAGGACGAGGTCTCCAAAGCGCTCCAGCTTGCTGCCGCCACCGCAGTCGAGCAGTTCGTGGTCGCGCCACCCGTCCGGGAACCAGCGGTGCAGGCCATGCGTGTTCGGTGAGGGCGAAGCGTCCATGCCGGGAAGTTCGCAAGGGAACGGTCACAACTGTTCTTTTTCTGCGTCGAATCGCGGGATGGGGTCACCACCTTGCTGGCAAATCGACGATGGCCATGGCCGGAAAGCGCAAAGCAGGTGGTAAGCGGAAGGGGGGCGGACGGAAGGTCGGTCCCGATGGCATGGGGGGATCAACAGGCCGGTCGCGGTCGCGCAAGTCTGCGGTCGATGCGCCCATGGGCGGCGGTGGACAGCGCCTCAGCGGGGCGAGCCGATACCTCGGCGATGTCCTGGAGATGTTTCGAAAACTGCCGGGCCGACCGCTCAACGCGCGGCAGGTGGCCAGCACCATGGGCATTGCCGACCACGACATCCGGGACATGTTGCACACCCTGATGCGGGAGCAGGCCGGCAAGGGCGTGCTCGTGGAGGTCGGCAAGGGCCGCTTCATGATGCCCGAAAAAGGGGGCCGCCGGGGCGGACGCGGTCACGAGGAACGGGGCCAGCGCAGGAAGCCCTCGGACCGCCCGCAGCATGGCGATGTCGTCACGGGCACGATTCAGATCACCAAGTATGGCAAGGGGTTCGTGAGCGTACCCGGGGAGTCCGAGGACCTCATGCTGCCCAAGGGCAACACCGGCACAGCCTTCTGGGGGGACACCGTCGAGGTCGGCTGGATGAACCGTGGCCGCCGCAAGGTGCCGTATGTGGCCCGGGTGGTGAAGCGGGCCCGCAAATTGTACGTGGTCATGCTGCAGCCCGTCAAGGATTACGCCTTTGGCATTCCGACGGACAAGCGGCTTCACCGCGACTTTCTCATTCCAGCCCGCTTCTTGCACGATGCCCCGACCGACGTCAAAGTGGCCGTGCGCCTGGAGGATTGGGCTTCCCCAGACGACCCGCCCATTGCGGAAGTGGTGGAAGTGCTGGGTGCGCCCGGCGTCCACGAAGCCGAGATGCACGCCATTCTCCTCGAATACGGCTTGCCCTACCATTTCCCCGAGGACGTGGAGGCCGAGGCGGAGACCATTCCCAAAGAACTCGACCCCAAGGAAATCGGGCGTCGCCGGGACATGCGGGACATCACCACGTTCACCATCGACCCGGAAGACGCCAAGGATTTTGACGACGCCCTGAGCGTGCGCGACCTCGAGAACGGCCACCTCGAGGTGGGGGTGCACATCGCGGACGTCACCCACTACGTGCGGCCGGGCAGCCGCATCGAGGAGGAGGCCGCCGAGCGCGCCACCAGCGTGTACCTCGTCGACCGCACCATCCCCATGCTGCCCGAGGTCCTGTCCAACAACCTTTGCTCGCTGCGGCCCCATGAGGACCGCTACGCGTTCAGTGGGGTGTTCGAGCTCGACAAGGACGGCCTGGTGGTCAAGGAGTGGTTCGGGCGCACCGTCATCCATTCGGACCGTCGGTTCACCTACGCCGAAGCGCAAGAGCGGCTCGAATCTGGGGAGGGGGACCTCGCCGATGAGGTGAAGCGGCTCGACCGGCTGGCCAAGAAAATGCGGGCACGCCGCTTCAAAGCGGGGGGAATCGACTTCAACACCGAAGAAGTCCGCTTTCGATTGGATGAGGAGGGCCGGCCTGTGGAGGTCCTGGTCAAGCGGATGATGGACGCCAACCGGCTGATCGAGGACTTCATGCTGCTGGCCAATGTCCGCGTGGCGAAGTGGATCTCGGCGTGCAAAGGCCAACGGCCGCCGGGTGCGGTGTACCGCGTGCACGACTCGCCCGACCCCACGAAGCTGAAGTCCCTCCGTCAGTTCGTCGCGCAGTTCGGCTACAAAATGGCGGACACCGAACCGGGTCAAGCCCACCGGGCAATCAGCCAACTGTTGAAGATGGCCGAGGGCAAGGACGAGGAGCGCATCATTCAGCAGATGGCCATCCGGTCCATGGCCAAAGCGGAATACAGCACGGACAACATCGGCCACTACGGGCTTGCATTTGAGCACTACACCCACTTCACCTCGCCCATCCGCCGTTATCCCGACATGATGGTGCACCGCAGCCTGCAGCATTACCTCGATGGCGGTGCGGCGCTGGACACCGCCGTGCTGGATGGCCCTTGCGCCCACAGCAGTGAACGCGAGAAGCGGGCGGCGGAGGCCGAGCGCGCCAGCATCAAATACAAGCAGGTCGAGTTCCTCGGGTCACAGTTGGGCGCCGAATTCGACGGTGTGGTGAACGGCATCTCGGCCAAGGCCGTCTACGTCGAGCTCAACGACAACAAATGCGAGGGCTACGTCGACATCCGCGACATCTCGACGGACCGCTTCTCCGTCGATCCGGAGCGACAGTGTCTCGTCGGGCTGCACACCGGCCAGGAGATTCACATGGGGGATGCCGTGCGCATCCGGGTGGTGCGCGCCGACGTGCAGCGCCGGGAGCTCGAGTTCGAATGGCTCGGGGCGGGCTGACCGTTGCAGCCAACACGACCGCACCCTGTATTTTCGCAGCACCGCCGTCAGGCGGACATGCGCTCTTAGCTCAGTTGGTTAGAGCAGGGGACTCATAATCCCTGGGTCGCGGGTTCAAGTCCTGCAGGGCGCACCAGGCTGGTCACAGGAGCTGACCGAGCATCAGAAGCAGGTCGGAGGTGCTGATGAAGCCATCTCCGTTGAGGTCGTACATCGCGCTGGCCTTGGAGACGGGTTGCATGAAGTACTGCAGCATATTGAGCAAGTCGTCGATTGTCATGACGTTGTCTGTTTTGACGGCGCAAAGGTCGCTGAGAACGGGGTGCTTCAAAAGAACCCTGAGTTACATATAAGTTACCTTAAAGGTAATTATAAAGGCACAGAAAGGCAAAAAGAAGCGACGAAGCGCCGGTAGGCGCGGTCCAAATCACGGCCTTCAGGGCTGCCAGTAGGTTGTGTGGTGTTGGGTCCTATCTTTGCCGTCCCTTTTCGGGCAATTAGCTCAGTTGGTTCAGAGCGTTCGCCTCACACGCGAAAGGTCACTGGTTCGAATCCAGTATTGCCCACCACCCGCCCCGGCTCCCTCGAGTCGGGGCTTTTTTCTGCCTTCGCCACAGGCGGCGCATCTTTGCCGGCAAGGCCCCGTAGTTCAACGGATAGAATAGACGTTTCCTAAACGTTTGATCCAGGTTCGATTCCTGGCGGGGCTGCCATTTCCCGGCCAATACAGCGCGTTTGACGACCTCCACTCCCTCCCGCCTTGACGGATCCTGGCGCCGCCTCCTTGGAGGCAGTGGGATTGTGTTGGCCTTGAAGGTGCTCGGTGCCCTCGGTGGCTTCGTGTTCTCGGTTTGGGTGGCGCGAACGCTGGGCGACGCGGCCCTCGGCAGGGCGGAGCTGTTCATCCTCTGGGTGACGGTCGGTGCGACCTTGCTTCGAGGCGGATGGGAAGGGGCAGTGGTCCGGGCTTTTGGCGCGTGGACCGCACATGGCCGGGGCGACCAGGTCCGAAACGCCTTCCGACGTTGGACCCGCGTGATGGTGGCGGTGGGCTGTGCTGCGGGATGGGTGGGCGCCCAACTGTTCGGAGAGAAAAGCGGCATCGGCCCGTCTCCGTGGGTCGGATGGGGCATCGGTGCGTGGGTGGTGATCGGGTGGTTGGCAGAATGCCTGCGTGGCACGGGACACGTGTCCACCTATGCGCTCTTCCAACCGGGTTGGTGGATGCTCCTCGCAGGAATCTTCATCGTGTTCGGCATTCGTGACCCGGCGCTGGCCCTCATGTTGGCGGCTGCGGTCATGGCCGTGTTGTCCCTGGCCGCCACGTCGTGGTGGTTCCGCAACCGTTACCGAACGACCGCTCCAACGGAAGGAGAGCCCGACGTGTCCATGGCCCGCCTGGCCTTGCCGATTTGGTTGGGCAGTGTCTTGCATCTCGTGCTGTCCTGGGCGGACACGGCGATGTTGTCGGCTTGGCTGACGGAGACGGATGTGGCCCATTATCGGGCCGCGTTTCGACTGGCTGCCTTGCTGACGTTCACGCAATTCGCGGTCAATGCGCTTGGGGCGCCGACGTTCGGAGCGTTGCATGCCGCGGGCGACAAGCCCGGGTTGCGGCGAACCGTCCACAGGATCGGATGGCTCAACACCGCAGTGGCCCTTCCCGGGCTGGTGTTGTTGTGGGTGTTGGGGCCTTGGCTCCTGTCGTTGTGGGGCCCGTCATTCGTTCGCGAGGAAGCCGTCACCGCACTGGGCTTGCTGGCGTTGGCGCAGGCCCTCAACGCGTTGTCCGGCCCCGTGATGTACCTCCTCAACATGACAGGGGGCGAGCGCGCGGGCCTCGCGATTCTGGGGGTGTCGGCGCTGGTGCAGCTTGCGGTCGGGTACTGGCTGGTGCCCCTACATGGACTCGTTGGTGCGGCCACTTCTGCTGCGCTGGGCATGGTGGTGTGGAATGCGGTGGGCCTCATCTGGGTGCGACGGCAACACGGGTTCTGGATGGTTTCTTTGGCAAACGGATGGTGGCGCCAAAGCTGAATTTCTTCCTGATCGGAGCCCCCAAAGCGGGGACAACGCTGATTCATGCGCGATTGGCCCAGCACCCGCAGGTGTTCTTGAGCCCGCTCAAAGAGCCAAACCACCATTCGACCGACATCGACCCCAGTCGGTTCTCCGCCGCATTCCGGGCGAATACCCCTGGCGATCTGGCCGGTTACTTGGCGCAACGGCCCTTGGCTTCCCGGCAAATCGGCTTTGTCCGCGACCCCGCCGATTATGCCCGGCTGTTCGCGGATGCCGGTCCCCGGCACACGGTCATCGGCGAGTGCAGCACGTCCTATCTGTGGTCCACAGAGGCCGCGGAAAACGTGGCCGACATCCACCCTGAGGCCCGCATTTTGGCCGTCCTCAGAAACCCGGTGGAGCGGGCGCATTCGCATTGGCTCATGGCACGGAAGTACGGATTCACGCGGCTGTCCCTGCTCGAGGCCGTGCAGCAGGACATGGCCCATCCCGACCCGTCCTGGGGCCGCAGCGAGCTGTTCGTGCAAGCGGGATTGTACGCGGAAGGCTTGGGACGATGGATGGCGAGGTTCCCTCAGGATCAGGTGAAGGTGCTGCTCAATGAGGAACTCAACCAGCCCGAAACGTGGGCCGGTCTCGAGTCGTGGCTCGGATTGGAATCCGCCATTCCTGAGGTGGAGGGCAACTCGGGAAATCCGGCAGGTCGAGCGCGGTTCGAGTCTGTCAACGCCTGGCTGACCCGTTCCGGAATCAAGGCGTTTGCAGGCCGTTGGTTGCCCAAAACTGTGAAGCAGGCCGTGGGCAGAACCTGGTACACGAATGAGGGCCTGCGTCCGCTTTCAGACGCGGACCGCCGCGCCCTGCTTCCTTGGTTCGAGGCGGACATTGCCGCGACGGAGTCTCTCCTGGATCGGGACTTGAGCCTTTGGCGATGAGAACGTTGGCCCAACAAAATTTGGGCGGAGCAGACGCACGGAATGGCGGAACGCGTGTTCTTGTCCTGCAGAAGAAAACATGACTTCTCACGTCTTTGATTGGAGCATCAAGCCGGCATTGAAAGCCCGGTGGAAGCAGATTCGGCTCTGAGCCGCGGGTGATTGCTGCGGAACGGCACCTCGGGATGAGGTGTCTCCGGCCCATCCCCTCTTCTTCCTTCTTTTTCTCCCTTCATGAAGACCCACGAGGTGGGTCTCCGCATCGCCTCCGAGGAGGAGCCCAAATTCGAATTCTACACTTCCCGACTTGGCATGGGATACCGCCGCATTTTGCCCTTCTACAGGGAACATTTGGCGGGCCATTCCAGGTTGAAGCTCAGGATGCTGCACTTCTTCGTGAACACGGGCATCCGCGATACCGCCTATTACTGAAACGAGTTGCGCAAGGCGCTGGACGTGTATTGTACGCTTCGCAAAGAGTGTCCAGAACTGACGGCGCTGAACATCGGGGGTGGCCTGCCCATCAAGAATTACGAGAACGTCGAGCAGCGACACCTGGACCTCATTGGAGAGATGTATCCAGAAGGCTTCAGCGACGAGGACCTGCAGCTCGTCAACCTCGCCAATGGCCAAACCATGACATGCCTCGAGATCCGCACAGAAGGGTGCATTTACCTGTTCCGAATAGACCGGGCCATGTTGGAGGTGCTGGAGGAAACCATGGATGACTCCTTCGACCTCGGCGACGTGGACGAGGAAGCATTGGACAAGGATGACGACTGAGCCAAGTACATCGTATATTCGCCGTCCGATTCAGCAGAGGGTCATTAGCTCAGCTGGTTCAGAGCGCTGCCTTGACAGGGCAGAGGTCACTGGTTCGAGTCCAGTATGACCCACAGACAAACCCGGATCCCCAGTGGTCCGGGTTTTTTCTTGCCCCCCTTTTCCCGGGGGCAAAATCCCCCCTTCATGGGAGGGCATGGGAAGCGTGTGGCCCCCATTTTTGTGCCATGAACCTCAAGCGCCTCAGCGAACTCACTGCCGATGAAGGCGGCACCCTGACCCGCATCGACGCGGCGGACGGCATGCTGGCGCTGATGGAGATGGGATGCACCGTGGGCGAGGCCATCGAGGTCCGCCACATCGCGCCACTGGGTGACCCCTTGGCGGTGTCCGCCGGCGGCCATGTCGTCACCTTGCGAAAGGAGCAGGCCGACTTGATGTGGGTCAAACCCCACTGAGGGCCGCATACGCCGCCCAAGCACCGAGGTAGGCCAGCACGGTCATCCCCAGGGTCTGAAGCAGGGCCCACTTCCAACTTCCCAACTCCTGCCGAACGATGGCGACCGTCGAGAGGCATTGCATCGCCAGCATGTAGAAGACGATGAGGGACATGGCCGTTGCTGCATTGAGGATGGGCTGGCCTGTGCTGGGGTTGATTTCCTGGCCAAGCCGGCGTTGCAAGGCGCGGATCCCCTCGTCGTCCTCCGGGGCGGCGTACAGGGTGGCCATGGTGCCGACAAAGACCTCGCGGGCGGCGAAAGAGGCGATCAGCGCCACCCCCATCCGGCCGTCATAGCCAAGGGGCGCGATGACCGGCTCGATGAAGGCGCCAAGCCGACCTGACCACGAGGCGTCCATGCGGGCAGCCTGCCATTGGCGTTCGGCTTGGGCGAACGTCGCCGCATCGGCTTGCTCGGCCTCGAGCACCGCCACCACACGGGCGTGGTCTTCATCCACCTCTGCGAACCCAAAGGGTGCCGTGTTGGACAGCCCCCAGAGCAAGATGGAGACGATGACAATGACCTGTCCGGCCCCCACCACGAAGCCCTTGGCCTGTTGGACCACTTGGGCAAGGGTGCGCTTGAGGGACGGCACGCGGTAAGGGGGCCATTCCTGGAGAAACTGGGTCGGCGCCGCTTTGGGCAACGCGCGGTGCAGGATCCAGGCGAGGGCCAACCCGGCCAACAGGCCCGCCGCATAAATGGAAAAGAGAAAGAGGCCTTGGAGGTTGAACCATCCGCCCGGTCCCCAAGGCTGGTCCGGCACGACGAATCCGATGAGGAAGAGGTACACCGGAAGCCGCGCGGAGCAGGTCATCCACGGCGTGACGAGAATGGTCAGCAGCCGTTCGCGCTTGCCGGGAATGGTGCGGGCGCTCAAGATGGCCGGCACGGCACAGGCGAATCCGCCCAACAAGGGGATGGTCGCACGTCCATCGAGGCCAAGCGACCGCATCCACCGGTCGTTCATGAAGGCCACCCGGGTCATGTACCCACTTTCTTCCAAGGCGGCGACCGCCCCGAAGAGGAGGGCAATCTGCGGCACGAAAATCACCACTCCCCCGATTCCCGCGAGCAAACCATCCACCAGAAGGTCGGACCACCACCCCGCGGGCAGCCCGGTCCGCACGGCGTCCATCAAGGCGCCCATGCCAGCGTCGATGAGGTCCATTGGCCAAGTGGCCCAGGCGTAAACGGCTTGGAAGACCAGGAAGAAGACCGCCATGAGGATCAGAGGACCTGCAATGCGGTGGGTCAACACCCGGTCCAGCCGTCGGCTGGCGGAGAAGTCGAGGGGGTCGTTTTGCTGCAGGACCGCTTGTGCGATGCGGCGGACTTCCTGGCTGCGGTGCCCCGCCTCCGCCAGCTGGAGTTCGGCAAGGCCGCATCCGGCGGCTTGGCGGGCCGTCTCCAACGGGTCCTCGGCTGCGGCGTCCAACCAATCCGGTGCGCCTTCCGCGCCCACAAGCTGAAGCAACGCCGCATCGGACATCTCGGGCAGGGCCGCGCGCAAGCCGCTCAGGTCAATCCGCTCACTCCACGGAGCGGTGGCCGGCTCGCGGCGGACCACCGGCGGGCGGTTCGGCCATTCGGACAGCCGCTTCCCCAACGCCTTGGTGCCGCGCCCCCGCAGCGCGTGGACGGTGAACACCTCGGCGCCCAGCGCGTCGCCCAGCGCCGCCGGCGCCCATGGCAATGCGGCGGTCTCATTGACCACGAGGAGGGCGGGGATGCCCAAATCCAGCGTCTGCAAGCAGAGGTAGAGGTTGCGTTTGATGTTGGCAGAATCCAAGACCAGCACCACGCCATCCGGCCGCTGGGCTGGGTCGAGCAAGGCGTCGCGGGTGACCGCTTCATCGAGGGCCCTCGGATTCAGGCTGTAGGTGCCAGGCAGGTCCACCAGCTCGATGTCCGCATGGGCCTTGAGCCGTGCGCGCGACGGAGCCACCGTGACCCCGGGAAGGTTGGCCACCTTGGCCTTGGCGCCGGTGAGCAGGTTGAACAGCGAAGACTTGCCGCAGTTTGGGTTGCCAATCAGGGCCAGTTTCATCGGGCAATCCATTGTGCGGGATCCAAAGGTGAACTGCCTTTGGCGTCCCAGATTTCGAGGTGGGCGCGTGGCCCGTCTCCCAAATCGATGACGGTGCCCACGGGTTGCCCGGTTTGAAGGTCGTCGCCGGCTTCCACGGTGACGGTGCCCAGGTTGGCGTAGACCGATCGGTGCGATCCGTGGTCCACCATCACCACCAGCCCGCCTCCAGGAATGGAGATGACATTGGAGACCCGTCCACTGAAGATGGCGTACACCTTGCTGCCGCCCGAGGTGGCGATGTCGATGCCGCGCCGTTCAATTTGGATGCCAGGCAGGCTCGGGTGGGGATGGGTGCCGAACCGTCCGACCAGGACGCCTTCTGCCACCGGCCAGGGCAAGCGGCCCCGGTTGGCCTTGAATTCTGCGGCAATGATCTGTCCTTCGGGTGTGGCAGCGAATCCCGTGGTGTTGTCTGCTTCGCGGCGTGCCGCCTCGAGGATGCGCGCAATGGCCTTGCCGAGTTCGGCGCGACGGGCCTCCTCTTTGGCCAATTGATTCCGAAGCTCCTGCTCCCGGGATTGGAAGTCCGACACCAAGGATTCCATCCGACGGGCGGCCGACCGTGCGGCGTCCCGTTCGGCCCGGAGGTCGGCTTCTACATCGACCAGGTCGTTTCGCTCGCGTTCCAAGGCGGACATCTCGGTGCGGAGCGCTTGGGCCGAGGCTTCAATGCGCGCGGCTTGTTCATGGCGCTGCCGGCGGTATTCCCCAATGAGCATCAACCGCCGAAACGCCTGGGTGGTGCCTTCGGCGTCCAACACGACCTGCCACCATTGGTCCTGGCCTCCGATGCGGTCTGCGATGCGGATCATCTCGGCGTACTCTTCCTTGAGTTCCGCCAATTGGCCATCGGCGCTTTGCACGCCGGTTTCGCGCTGGGCGAGCCGCCGTTCTGCCGCGCGGCGTTCTGCGCGCAGGTTGGACAACAACTGCTGTCGCAGGCTGAGCTGCTCTTTGAGCACCGCCCACTCCTGCGTGCTCTTGGCCTTGTCGTCCCGGGTGGCCTTCAGAAGCGACTGGGTGGCTGCGATGCGCGCACTGATGGCTTCACGCTCGGCTTCGAGCTGGTCGCGATCCCCCTGTTGACCCCAGCACAGGAGGGGCAGAAGGAGCAAGGTCCAAAGCAGACCCAGGGGCTGGCTGAAGCGAAGGTCAGAAGCCACGGCGCAGTTCGATGTCTTCGGGCAGGCTGAAGGGCATGGGGTAGGCTTTGCCATACCGCGCCCTGGAAATGTCCATCGACACGCGGTGGGTGCCCTCCGGAGAGGAGATGGAGATGGTCGTGCGTCGGGGAATCCAACCGCCGGATTCAGGCTCAAACCCGCCGTGTTCGATTTCAATGGACCGACCGAAGTAGAGGTCGTCAAACCGGGTGCGGGTCAGTTGGTACCCCAAACCATCAAACCAATAGCGCTTGACAAGGAGGTCCTCTTCGTCCGAGCGGCTGATGACGCGCTCCTGGACCTCAGCGTCTGCCTCTACGGTGAGGCTGTCGTCTGGCGCGATTTCCTTCTCCTTGACCCCCACCAACCGGCGCACCCGCCGCTTGTACTTGTTGATCAAGAGGTGCTCCCGTCCATCGACCTTGCTGATGTACTTGCTGTCTTCGTCTTCCAGTTCGATGCCGCGTCCAAACAGCATCCGTTGGACCATGTTGAAGGTCAATTCGGTGCTCAGCAGACTGTCAAACGCGGCGTAGCTGCCGGCATACGCGAAACGGTTTCCGGGCACCTTGGAGTAGAAGTGGACGGAATCCGGGGTGAGCATCAGGCGGGCAGCCTCCACGCCGAGCGCAGGGGTGATGCTCATCCAAATGGCCGAGTCCTTGCGGACGCGGGTGTTGACTTTGAAGGTGTTGCGTTCCCCGGCAATGTCCGCTTCCACTTGCATGCGCATCGCGGCCCATTCCGGATCGGCCAGCGTGGCCAAGTGCTTGCGCATCACTGCCCCAGCGCCCTCCGAACGGATGGGCTTGCCTTTTTCCAGCCGGCGCATGTTGGTGCAACCCGTGGCGAGGACAAGGCAGGAAAGCACGAGCACCATGCCCCTCATCGGCCGTCGATTTTGGGGGTGAGCCGGGTCGCGTCGCCGCCGGCATCCAGAGCGGATTGCCAGCGTTGTCGGGCCTCGGCATTTCTGCCCAATGCCTGCAGGATGTCGCCGGCGTGCTCCAGCACCGTGGCCCCGGGGGCATCCCCTTCATGGACCAAGGCCAATTCGATCCACGTCAAGGCTTCTTCATGCTCGCCAGCGCGGTGCAAGGCCCAAGCATAGGTGTCCTCGAAGTTGGCTTCCCCGGGAGCGAGCTCCACCACCTTGGCAGCCAATTCGACGGCGCGCTGGAGTTTGGTGCCGCGGACCGCGAGGTGGTACGCGTAGTTGTTGAGGGCGAAGAGGTTTTGTGGGAAGACCTCGATGGCGAGTTCGAACCACGCGTCTGACGCGTCGTGATCCCCTTGGTCGTGAGCCAGTTGCGCCAAACCGGTCAAGACATCGCTTTCGAATTGCGGCCGGTCTACGATGAGGTTGCGCGCCGATTTGAGCTGCCGCTCTGCCATGCGCGGGTTGCCCAATTCAATCTGGGCCAACCCTCGGAAGTAGGGGAAGACCGGCAAATTGGGAAAACGCAAGGCGGCCCGTTCGGCCAGCCCGTCCGCCGCCGCCCAGCGGCTCAACTCGAGCGCCAGTTGACAGGCGTCGAGCCAACGCTCAGCCGAGTTGGGATC
>CBFHWV010000035.1:0-4290 GCA_965659565.1 uncultured Flavobacteriales bacterium | reverse complement strand
ACCCGTCCGCCGCCGCCCAGCGGCTCAACTCGAGCGCCAGTTGACAGGCGTCGAGCCAACGCTCAGCCGAGTTGGGATCCAAGTCGAGGGCCGATTGCAGCGCGGCCAAGGCGCCGTCGGCGTCTCCCATCAGGCTGCGCAGGCTGGCGTCGAGGTCAAAGGGCTCCGCATCGCGGGGATGCGCGGCGCGGAGCAGGGCAATCAAGGCCTCTGCTTCTTCACGGAGGCCCACCTGGATTTCGGCGAGCTCTACGTACGTCCAAGCGATGTCGGTTTTTTCAGCCAGGGGCACTTCTTCCGAGCGGAAGGCCTCGCGCACGTGGTCCCGGGCGGCTTCGGTGTCACCGCGGCGGGTTAGAATGTGCGCCAACTCCAGATGGAGCCGTCCATTTCCGGTGCGTTGGAGCGCGGCTAGGAGCACCGCTTCGGCTTCTGCATCCCGATCAATGGATCCCAACACCCTGGCGCGCTGCAAGGGCCCTTCGACCACACCTGGAAAGTCCACTTCCAGCTGAATCAAGGCCTTCAGCGCTGACTCGACATCGCCAGCCGACAGGTGCAAGTTGTGGCGTTCAATGGGCCATTGGGGGTCTGGCCCCCACTCCCGCTCCAGCACGTCGATCACGGCCAACGCGCCTTTGACGTCGCCTTGCGCAATGCGGAGGTCCAGCAATTGTTGTGCAGACAGGTCGTCTTCGGGCTTGTTGTCGAGCAGCCAAGTCAGGGCCCGGTCCGCGGCCTGCACATCGCCGAGTTCAAGCGCGATGTCGGCGAGTTCCTTGTGGTACCAGGGGTTGGTGGCATCCAAGGCCAGCGCTTGGTCGATGGCGGCGCGGGCCGCATCCCATTGTTCGCCCTCCCGCTCGAGCCGGGCGAGCTCGTAGTGCACGACATCTGCAGTCGGGTCGGCATCCAAACAGGAGAGCAAGGCCTCCTTGGCACCGTTTTGATCGCCTTTGATCTTGGCGAGTTGGGCGTTGTAATAGGCGGCGTGAAAGGCGGAATTGACGCCGCCCCCAGCGCCGTCGTCGGACGCGCCCGCCTTGCCCAGAAGGGAACAACCGCCGAGGGCAAGGGCACAGCCCAACAGGAGGAGAGTGCGGTGTGGATTCACTGGATTTCGCAGTAGTCTCCGATGCTGAGGTCGCTCGGCGCAGCCGTCACTTTGGCGTGTTGGCCGATCATCGCGCCTTCGAGGTGAGCGCCGTCCACGTGGCTGTGGCCCCCAATCAGGCAGTCGCGCAGCACACTCCGTTCGACGGTGGTGTCGGGACCAATGGTCACACGGGGTCCCACGACCGATTGGCGCAACACGGCGCCCGGCAGGATTTCACAAGGGGGAATGACAATGCTGTCTTCCACGGTGACGCCGTCGTGAACGCAGGCGTTGTCCCCCATGAACTCCAGCATTCTGCCATTGGTTTCCACGGTCACCTTCCGGTTGCCGCAGTCCATCCACGCAGTGACTTCGCCCGGGCGAAAGCGCGCACCTTGTTCGGTCAAGGCCCGGAATGCATCGGGCAATTGGAATTCGCCCCCATGGCGGACATCCCCTTCGATGAGCTTGCCGATTTCCCGGTGCAGACCTGCCGCATCGCTGAAGTGGTAAATCCCGATCATGGCGAGGTCGGACACAGGCTCCTGTGGCTTTTCCGCGTAGGTGTCAATGGCGCCATCCTCACCGAGCACGACGACCCCAAACTGACGGGGGTCCTCGATGCGCTTCACGAAAATGTGGCCATCGGCGGCGGCGTCGAGGTGGAAGTCCGCCCGGAAGAGGGTGTCGGCAAAGGCGATGACGGCTTCTCCTTTCAAGAGGTCTTCCGCGCACCAGACGGCGTGTGCGGTGCCCAACGGCTGTTCTTGGTGGCGAATGTGGCCTTGGGCGCCCAGTCGCTCGGCCAGCGCCAACAATTCGGCCTCCACCTCCGCCCCGAAATCGCCGATCACAAAGGCGATGTTGTCGAAGGGCCGGGGGCTCATGGCCGCGAGGTCTTCCACGAGGTGCTGCACGATGGGCTTGCCCGCCACGGGAACAAGCGGCTTCGGCACGGTGAGCGTGTGCGGTCGGAGGCGGCTGCCTCGACCGGCCATGGGGATGATGAGGTTCATGCTGTACCGGTGTGTCCAAATCCGCCTGCACCGCGGTCGGTGGTGGCGAGGTCTTCGGGTTGTTCGACGGAGGACCACTGCACCCGGGCATAGGCAGCGACCACCAGTTGGGCGATGCGCTCTCCCGGCTCGAGGGTGAAGGGTTCCTGACCGTGGTGGACCAACAGAACGCCAATTTCACCGCGATAGTCCGCGTCGATGGTGCCCGGACTGTTGAGCACGGTCAATCCATGTTTGAAAGCCAGTCCGCTCCGTGGACGAACCTGGGCTTCGTAGCCGTCTGGCAATTCGATGTGGAGTCCGGTCGGCACCAACCGCCGCTCTCCGGGTTGGAGGACCACCGGGCCCTCCAGGCGTGCCCGCAGATCCAAGCCTGCGCTTTGCGGCGTGGCGTAGGCCGGCAGGGCGTCCTGTCCGATGTTGGCCACACGGACGACCACGGTGGGGGATTGGCGGTCGCTCATCCTCGGGTGAAATCGGGTTTGCGCTTGTTGAGGAAGGCGTCCACCCCTTCTTTGAAATCGGCGTGTTCGAAACAGCGCCCGAACTGGTCGATTTCCACCTCGAATCCTTCGGCAGAGCCGCTGGCTTGCACGCAGCGGATGGCGGCAGCGAGGGCATTCGGGCTGTTGGCGGACAGCGCGGCGGCGGTCTGGCGTGCGGCCTCGAGCAGCCCCTCGCGCTCGACCACTTGGCTCACGAGGCCCATGCCGAGCGCTTCGTCGGCCCGCACCATGCGCGCCGAAAGGATCATGTCCATGGCCCGGCCCGTGCCGACAATGCGCGCCAGGCGCTGGGTCCCGCCGTAGCCGGGAATCAGCCCCAGGGTCACCTCCGGCAAGCCCATCCGAGCGTTGTCAGAGGCCAGTCGAACATGGCAGGACAGGGCCAATTCGAGCCCGCCTCCCAGTGCAAATCCACCGATGGCCGCGATGAAGGGGGTGTTGGACAAGGCGATGGCGTTAAACAGCGTGCGCTGTCCGCGTTCTGCCAAAGCCCGGCCTTGCGCCCCATCATAATCTGCGAATTCCTTGATGTCCGCCCCCGCGACAAAGGCCTTTTCGCCGGACCCCGTCAGGATGACGCACCGGACGTCATCGCGCTGTTGCACGGCGTCGACCATGGCACCGAGCTCGGCAATGAGCTCGGCATTCAGCGCATTGAGTTGCTGGGGACGGTTGAGGGTCCAGACGGCAGTGCTGCCGTGCAAGGACTCCAGGACGAGGGCGGTCTCGGACATGGGTTCGAAATTAGGCAATTGCCCCCCCGCCGGCGGCCTGAAGTCTGCGGGTTACGGGGTGCTGGGGTGTGGACCAAATGGCGTCCGAATTCCCCTGTTCCACCACGCGCCCAGCGTCCATGACCATCGTTCTGTCGCACAGGTAGCGCACGACGCCGAGGTCGTGGCTGATGAACAGCAGGGACAGTCCCCGGGCTGCTTGCAGTTCAACGAGGAGGTTCAACACTTGGGCCTGCACGCTCACATCCAGGGCGGCCACGGCCTCGTCGCACAGCAGAATGTGGGGGTTGGCGGCAAGGGCGCGGGCGATGACAATGCGCTGGCGCTGTCCGCCGGAAAAGGCGTCGGGCCGCTTGTGCAGGGCGTCTGTGGGCAATCCAACAGACTGCAGGAGGTCGGCCGCTTTGTCCTGCACCTCGGAGGTTGGGGTGCCCCACCGCACGAGAACTTCTGCGAGCATGCGCCCCACCTTCAGCGCCGGGTTCAAAGCGGCTCGGGGGTCTTGAAAAACGAGGCCAACGTGGCGTTGGATGTGGGCCAGTTGATCGGGCGTCTGCGCGTGAACGGCCTTCCCGGCGATGTGAATGGTGCCCGAATCGAGGGGGTGCAGGCCCAGTATGGCGCGGGCCAAGGTGGTCTTTCCACATCCGCTCCCCCCCACAATGCCGAGGCTGCCCCCTTCTGGCAATTCGAGGGAAACCCGGTCCAAGGCAGGGACCTCGCTGCCCGGGTAGGTTTTGGTGGCCCCTTGGACGGAAAGGAGCACGGGCGCCTGCTCACCTGGGGGCTGCAATTGTCGGTGGCTGTCGGTGGCTGCGCCGCCTTTGAGGAAGTCGGACAATACGGGAAGCGGGGTGGGCCGGCCGGCACGGGGAACCCGACAGGCGAGCAATCCCCGCGTGTAGGGGTGTTTCGGCGTGTCGAGAACCGCTTGGGCC
>CBFHWV010000034.1:15583-18699 GCA_965659565.1 uncultured Flavobacteriales bacterium | reverse complement strand
TGATGAGGAAGAACTGCGTGCGGTCCAATTCATCCACCCCATGGAACAGGCCGCCCGTGCGCGGGTTGATCACGCGACCGCCCTGTTTGCGGGTGTCTTCGTCGGTCGAATACTTGGCGACGGCCTCCTCAAACGTGAGGGAGTCGGCGGCGAGCAGCACGGCCACGCTGTCGGCGAGGGCGGCGGCGTCTTCGAGGGCGGACTCGGGCACGGTCGGCTTGACCAGCACGTGGCACATGGAGAAGACCTCGCCGCGGATGTTGGTGGTCTTGACGAAGTGGAAGCCGTAATCGGTTTCGAACACCGGGCTGAAGGCGCCTTCTGGCGTGGCAAACACCTGCGCCTCCATTTCCGGCACGAATTGGCCGCGGCGGATGTCCTCGTAGCAGCCGCCCTTGTATTTGGAGCCGGGGTCCTCACTGTGCCGCATGGCCGCCAGCGTCAGGCTGAGCTTGCCGGAGACGACGTCGCCGCGGATGCTGTCGAGCATGGCGCGCGTGTCGAGTTTCTGGGCTTCGGTGAGTTCCGGCTCGATGAGCAGCCGGCTGTAGCGGAGCTCCTCGGGGATGAGGGGCAGGCTGTCGGTGGGAATGCCCGCGTAATGGTCGGCGATGTCGCGCGGCGTGGCGCGCACCTGGCCTTCGATGTCGGCTTGCATGCGGTCGGCCATGAGCTGCTCGCGCATGGGTTCGCGGAATTCGGCCTTCCAAGCGGCGACGGTTTTGCCGTACTCGGCCTCAAAGGCCTCCACGCTGCCAAACATGCGGATGTAGTACTCCAGTCGGCGGTCGATCTGCGCCGTGATTTCCCCATCCTCCACCGTGATGGAGTCGAGGCGGGCCTGGTGCAACAGCAGCTTTTGCAGCATCAGCTGCTCGACGATGGGGCAGACGTCCCCGACGGGCATGCCGGAGGCTTCCATCTGGAAGATCTGCGCATCGATGTCGCTTTGCAGCACGATTTCATTGCCGACCACCGCGACGATGCGCTCGAGGGGCTGCAACTCGGGCTGCTCCTGGGCGTGGCCGAGGAGGGCGGTGAACACCGTGCAGAAAAGGACGAAGTGGCGTGCGGTCATGGGGTGTCGTCGGGGGTGGCCGTGGTCAGCGCTGCTTCGGCCCAGGCGGCGTCGACAGCTTGCTGGCGCATGGTGGCCAAGGTACGGTTGCGGCGGCGGTGGAGAATGAGCTCGCTCACCCGGTCGGCCACGCGCTCCACGGGCGTGACGTCGCCGGCATCGAGCCGGTCGGTGATCAGGAGCAGGGCGCGTTGGTCGGCCGGCCGTCCGGCGGCCGTGTCGGCGGGCCAGGTGATTTTGCTGACGCGGCGGGCACTTTGTAGGCGGGCCTGCTTGCGCGGGTCGAGGGGCACCACGGCGCCCAACTCCTCCCAGGACCACCAGCGCTCGGCGTCTAGGTCAAACGGCATGCCGGCATCGCTGCAGCGGCTGCTCAAGACGGACAGCACTTCGGGGTCGTCCGACGCAAGTTGTTTGGACCAATCGCGGATGTCTCGGGGAAAGTCCGCGTCGTCCGGAAACACCATCCAGCGCGCCCGAAACAAGGGATTCTCCAAACGGAACAGGTCGGGCTGCTCGGCGAGGAAGGCCTCGAGCTCGTCCACGGTGACGGCGGTGTCGAGGTGGTCGCGCAGGTAGCGGTCCTCGTAGGCGTGGATGTACAGGGCCTCGCGGTAGCGGCGCACTTCACGTTCCACATCGCGTTCAGTGTCGGGCAATTCGGTCTCGGCGAGGTGCACCACCGTGCGGCGCTGCTGCCAGTCGGCGATGAGGCGGTTGGCCCAGACGGCGCTGTCGGCGGCGGAGAGGCGGGGTGGCATTTCTGCCTGCAGATCGCCCACGGTCAGGGTTTCACCAAATGCGGTGGCCACCACGGTGGCGGCCGGGTCCACGGGGTCGGGGTCCTTGCAGGCGGTCAGCAGGGCGAGGCCCCAAGCGGTCCAGAGAACTGCCGGACGCATCAACGGATGGCGTGCAAGGCTTCGGTGTTGACCTCGACGTCGTAGCGGGCGCGCAGCTCGGCGATCCAGCTCTTCTCCAAGTGGTCTTGGTAATCGGCGATGACCTTGCCCCGCGCCTCATCCAGGGTCTTGCCGGTGGGCGGCACGACCTCTACGATTTGCACGAAGCGCAGCTGGCCGTCGACTTCCTCGACCCCGGTGATGCCGGGCTCACCATTCAACTCTGCCAGGGCGGCATCGTAGACGGGGTTGACGCCTTCTTCCAGCCGGCGCTCCTCGACGGTGATGCTCAGCGGGTTCTCCGAGACCATCTCCCGCCGTGCGGTTTCGACATCGCCACCGGCCTCGGCGACGGCGAGGATGCGGTCGGCAGCGGCTTGGTCGGCGCAGCGGAAAATGCGCCCATCGATGCGGGTCTTCCATGCATACTCGGCCTCATGGGCCGTCCAGTATTCCTGCAGCCCGGTGGTGTCGCGCACGGCCCGGCTCCAGACCTTGCGGTCGGTCAGCTCGAAGAGGAGGATGCCGTCGTGGTATTCCTCCATGAGCAGCCGGAAATCGTTGTGCTTCTCCTCGAGGCGGGCGTCCTCGTAAGCGATGACGGCGTCGTCGGCGAACCGGTCCAGCGCCTCGCGAAGCAGGCCTTCAGCGTCGCGGTCGGTGACGTCAATGCGGGCGGCTTTGCCGTTCACGAAGTCGACGAATTCGCCGACGGTGGTCTTCTCTTTGCCGATGGTGAGGATGGGCTTCTTGGCAACGCCTTTCTTGACGGCGATGGGGTTCAACACACTGTCCACCACCGTGGCGGCCACCACTTGTCCGAAGCGCTTCTCGTCGGTGGCAAAACCGTACTCGGCTTTGCGCTTCTCGATGAAGCTCTTGCGGACTTGCTCGGAACGGCTGTCGCGCTGCAGCCGCTTTTCGAGGTCGCGGCGCGTGTCGTCAAACGTCGGGGGCGCCTGGTATTCGAGGCGCTGGATGAGGTGCCAGCCGTATTGGGTGCGAACGGGTTCCGAAATGGCGCCGTCGGAAGCCAGCGCAAAGGCGGCCTCTTCAAAGGGCTCCACCATGCGGCCCGTGCCGAATTGGGGGAGTTCGCCGCCTTTGGTGCGGGAGCTCTGGTCGTCGCTGTGCTG
>CBFHWV010000034.1:10759-15376 GCA_965659565.1 uncultured Flavobacteriales bacterium | reverse complement strand
AACGCTCGCCTTGTAGCAGGCGTCCTCAAAGGAGTACAGCATCATGAAGGCGCTGAACCAACCGAGGTCGCCCCCGTTGTCCTTGACGCTCGGGTCGTCGCTGCCCCCGCGGGAGCGCGCGATGGCGGCAAAGTCTTCTCCGGCCGCAATCCGCTCCTTCAGCGCGAGCGCCTTGTTCCACGCGGCGGCGGTGTCGAGCGGGGTGGCCTCGGTGCTCAGGCGGACGAGCAGGTGGGAGGCGCGCACCTCTTCGAGGGTGCGGTCGTAGGCCTCTTGGACGAGCGCGTCGAGCAGGTCGTTGTCGACGAGGTAGGGGCGGGCCAATTGGGTGCGGTATCCGGCCAGCTCGGACACAAACGAAGCGGCGGTGTCCATGCCGAGGTCCTCGGCGGCTTTCACCTTGAGCTTGAAGTCGATGAAGAGCTCCATGTACGCGTCAAGTGACTCGGGCGTCACCACGCTGTCGCGGTTGTTCTTCTTGAAAATGTGGGCGAAGTCATCGGCGTTCACGGCTTCCCCGGCGACGGTAACCACGGTCTGGGCGTGGGTGAGGGGGAGGAACGCAGCAAGGACCATCAAGGCCAATGCGTTGCGGAACACGGAGAGGAGGGATGGGTGGCTCATCGTGGTGAATGGAAGGCCGAATTTAGCCCGTCCATCCCCCATGGGCCATGCCCAACCGCCCTCGAAGGGCCGTCTTTATCGTTTGTTTTCCACCCTCGGTCCGCGGAAGCGTTGGCGGTGGAAGGCGCCCACCGGGGTCGGCGCGAGCGATTTGGCCACGGTCACCCCAAAGGTCCAGTAGTGGTCGTGGGTGTCGGCATTGCCCCGCACCGCTTGGCGTCCAGCGTCCACACCAGGCGCGTACTGATAGTTGGAGAGGCTCACGGCCCCTTCCTCTGTCGGGAGGTCGTCGGGGTTGGCCTGGCTGCTCAATCCAAAGGCGAGGGCCGACACCGACATGTTGTCGACGTAGCGGCTGTGGATGTCGTCGAGCCGGTCCGTCCGGGTCACGCGCCACAAGGCGCTCACCGTGACGTGCCACGGCGTGCCGACACCGGTGCCCATGCTGCAGGTCCAAGCCAATCCAATGGGCGCGGTCAGGACGGTTCTGGCGTAGTCCACCCCTTCGGTCCGCAGGCTGCGCAGGTCGTGCCATTCTCCTGGCGTGATGAACCCGCTGGTCAGCAGGTCGTCGTACATGAGGTTGTGGCGATCGACCTGGGCTTCCGGCCGGTGGTGCAACAGCGCCATGCCAGCCTGCAGCTTCAGTTGGTGCGTCAGGCTCAGCATGCCCACGGAGCGGCCGAAACGGAGCACCGCCAGATCGGCCGTGGCGGCCAATTCGGTCATGCGGTTGCGGAAGTGCAGGTTTCGGCCGGCGGCCACCACATTGTTCGAGAGGCTGTCGGCCCCTTGGATGGCAATGCGGCGCAGGTCGAGGTTCCAACCCAGACGTTGTCCACGTTGTTGGCCGCGCACGTGCAAACCCACGCCGGGGAGCACGCAATCCCACTGGGTGTCGGTGAGGGCGCCGAGGTCGCCTTTGTTGCCGATGTCACCGCTGTAGCCGGAGACATGGGCAGAGGCGCCCGCTTCCCATTGCCAGTGTTGGGGCATCCGGAATTGGGCCTGCAGGGAGGAACCGCCGAAAAGGCAAACGGTCAGGACCGCTGAGAAAAAAGCGCGTGACAACAACATTGGTTGCCACAAATGTACGACGAATTATCCAAATTCATCGACGAATTTCGTTCTGGGGTCAGAAGCGCGTCCGGGTTCGGCGTTGGAAGAGGCCTCCGCGCCGTTTGTTGCCGTAACGGCTTCGGTTGCGGTTGAAGCCGCCATTGCCGCGCTCCAACACCTTTCCGAAGGACACCACAAAGGTGCCGTAAGCGTCGTTGTTGACGGGATTGCCGCGGATGACCGGAATGTCCTCGCCGATGTAGCTGTGCGCCGTCATGCTGCCGGCTTCTGGACCGATTTCTTCGAGGAGTCCTTCGTTGGACTGGGCGGACAGGGCCGCACCCAACGCGGACATGGCGGTCGGATCGCTGTAAAACGAAGACACATCGTCGAGGTAATCCGTGCCGGTCATGCGGAAGCCCAATTCAAGGCCCAAGTACCAATCCGGTGCGCCACCGCGCTTCTGCCCGGTGATCACCGCAGAGAAGCCAAAGGGCAGGGTGGTCAGGCTCAATTCATCGCTGTAGTCGACCCCTTCGGTTTGCAATTCCGGCAAGCTGTGCCATTCTCCTGGAGAAGTCAGTCCGCGCTCCACCAGGTTGGCGTAGGCGGGGTTGTCAAAGTCCACTTGGGCTTCGGGATTGTGGTTCAATTGGGCCAGCCCGAGGAAGGCGCGCACGGTCATCATGGCCCTGCGCTGGCGTCCCCAGACCAACGGCGTCTGGAACAGGTCCCGTTCAATGCGAATGGAGACCTCTTGCATGTGGTTGCGGAAGTTCAAGTTCCGGCCGCGGCGTGGCGCGTATTCCGTGCTCTTGTCGTGGCCGGCGATGTGGATGCGGCTGGCATCGATGCGGGCATTCCACAGTCCGTCCCGGTCGATTTTCCGGCGGACAAACACACTGAATGCGGGGCGCGTGCGCAATTCCTGCAGGTCCCAGATGAAGTCGCGGCGGGACACCTTGCCATCGCCAATGTCCCCCATGTAGTTGGACATGCCGGCGGTGAAGCCCACGTCCCAATCCTCGATGCCTTGGGCGTCCACCTGGGAAGGTGCCAAGCCCATGAGCAGGCCAAAAAGGAGAATCAGCGTCCAACGCATGGATGCAAAGTCTGAAATCGAGGTGGTGTATGGAGTGTGGTTTGGCATCATCAGTCCCTTCCTACATGTGAACAAGTTGTTCGGGTGTCTTTGGGGTCCTACGCGCGGTTGGGGCAAAGGGTTACGGTCTTGTGAACGATGTTGCACCATGGCCAGGACGAATTCCCACCCGCAAGCCCTCTGTGAACAGCTCGGCATTCGCCACCCCATCATCCAGGCCGGCATGGTGTGGTGCACCGGTGCGGACTTGGTCGTGGCGGTGGGAGAGGCCGGCGGACTGGGGACGCTTGGGGCCGGCTCGATGTATCCGGAGGAGCTGCGGGAGGAAGTGCGCCGGGTCAAGGACCGGTGGGGCGGGGCGTTTGCCGTCAACGTGCCGCTGCTCTATCCAGCCGTCGAGGAGCACATGGCCACCATCGCGGAGGAGCGGGTGCCGGTGGTGTTCACCAGTGCCGGATCGCCGCGAACGTGGACCGCGCACCTGAAGGAAGCGGGCTGCACCGTCATCCATGTGGTCTCCAGCGCGGCGTTTGCGCGCAAAGCGGAGGCCGCCGGCGTGGACGCTGTGGTGGCCGAAGGGTTCGAGGCCGGGGGACACAATGGCCGGGAGGAAACCACCACGATGTGCCTGGTTCCGGAGGTGGTCGACGCGGTGGACCTGCCGGTGATTGCGGCCGGGGGATTGCACGACGCGCGGTCCATGTTGGCCGCCCTGGCGCTCGGGGCGTCGGGGGTGCAGATGGGCAGCCGGTTTGTCATGACGCAGGAAAATCCGGCGCACGCCGCGTTCAAGCAGCGCATCGCCGAGGCGGGTGCCGGGGAAACGCGGCTGATGCTCAAGGACGTCACGCCAGTCCGGCTGTTGCGCGGTCCCGAGGGCAGCTTTTACGACCAGGTGGCCCAGGCCGAAGAAGCCGGGGCCGACGCGGCGGCCTTGCGGGCGTTGTTGGGCCGGGGGCGGGCCAAGAAGGGCATGCGCGAGGGCGACCTGATGGAAGGCGAGCTCGAGATCGGCCAAGTCAGCGCCCTGCTGGACGACCTGCCGGGTGCGGGCGCCTTGGTGGACCGACTCGTGGACGAATTCAGGGCATTCGGGACGTCAGGCATGGCCCCGGGGTTCCATTGGGACGCGTTGGGTTGAATTCCCCGAACCTCGGCGGAAAACAATCCCGAAAGGCAACCGTTTCCTTGCTGTTGGCGTACAACTTGCACCCGCGATGATGTCCGGACGGCTTCACATTTCCCTCGTTTCCCTGCTCCTCTTGGCCCTGGGAGCCCCGCTGCACCTGTCGGCCCAGGATTGGTCGTGCATCCAGGTGCAGAACGACGGCACGGTGGACCTCGGATGGAGCGTGACCACCCCCGGCGCCACCACAATGAGCGTCACCCCGATGTTGCCGCCGCCGGATTGGACCTCCTTGCCCGCCACGGATGTCGACTTGGCCGCCAATCCGACGGGCACCAACTACACCTTGCTGGCCACCACACAGGAGTTCTGCTTCACGCTGCAGGCCACCGACGGCACGGCGCCCTTGAGCGGCCTGTCCGACACGCTGTGTTCCATCTACCTCGACTTGCAAGGCGGTCTGATTCCCGGCACGGTGGACCTCTCGTGGAACAGCCCGTTTCACTTCAATCCGCCCGCCGGATTCAGCGGCACCTACGCCGTGGAACAACTGCTCCCCGACGGGTCTTGGACGGCCGTGGCCACCGCGCCGTGGTTGATCGGAAACTCCAACACGACCTTCCCCGTTACCCAATGCGACGGCATGGTGACCTATCGGGTGACGCTCACCGAAGCCGGCGGCTGCACCCACCGCAGCAACGAGGCC
>CBFHWV010000034.1:1396-10641 GCA_965659565.1 uncultured Flavobacteriales bacterium | reverse complement strand
CGGGCTACATCATCTACACCTGTTCGGGGTCCATCGAAACGGTGCTGGCCACCATCGAGGACCCCGCGGTGCTCAGCTGGACCAATCCGTTCTCAACCGCGTCGAGCACCATTGAGTACTACAATGTGGCCGCCTTTGACAGCTGCTATGTGGGCGGGGTGCCCGATCCCGGCGCCGCCAATCCGGCGTGCGCCCCGTCGGTGTTCCTCGATGTGGATTGGACGCAATGCACCGACCGGGCGGACCTGCAGTGGTCGCCGGTGTACCACTGGCCTGCCGGGGTGGATCGCTATGAAATTTGGGCGTCGGAATTGACCCAGGACGGCATCGAAAGCGGCCCGTTTCTTCTCGGCGAAGTCGACGGTGGGCTCACCTATTTCGAACACACTGGCGCCAACATCGGCAGCTTGTACCGCTATCGGGTGGTGGCCCTCGCCGAGGGCGAGCCCTGGACGCAGTCGTCCAATGTGCAGCAGGTCCTGTTCACTTATCCGGGTGGTCCGGAGTGGATGCGCTGGACCGAAGTGAGCATCGTGACGGACTCTGTGGCGGTGCTCCGCGCCGAGGTCGATGCCAGTTCGGGCGAGCCGCACAGCTACGAGCTGTGGCGCAATGAGCCCTATGACGACGATTTTGAATTCGTGACGAGCGCATGGTCGTTGGGCGGGCCCATTCAGATGCTCGACAGCACGATCGAAGGCGGACTCGGCCAATACCGCTATTACCTCAAGGTGGTCAATGCCTGCGGGGACAGCGTGCTCGGTACGCCGGTGGCGGAGTCGGTGTTCCTGACGGGGACGGTGTTGGAGGAGCGGCTGGCCAACGCCTTGTCATGGACGGCCTTTGAAGGCTGGGAGGCGCCCCGAAGCCGGCACGTGTTGATGCGCGGGGTCCAGTTCGGATCGCCACTGGAGGACATCGAGGATGTCGGCCCCTTCAACCTCAGCTACGACGACGAGCTGGAAGACCAGGTCGATTCGCCGGGCGAGTTCTGTTACCGGGTGCGCGCGGAGCAGGCCGACAGTGGATGGGCTTCGGTGTCCAATGAGGTGTGCTTGACCCTTCCGCCGGTGGTGTGGATTCCCAATGCGTTGGTGTACAATGGGTTCAACAACACCTGGAAGCCGTCCATCGCGTTTGCCGACGTCACCGAATACCGCGTGGACGTCTTCTCGCGGTGGGGCGACCTGATCTGGACGACGGAAGATCCGGACGCGGCGTGGGACGGCACACGAGGCGGTGCGTTGCTGCCGGAGGCATTCTATCCCTACACCCTCCGCATCCAGGATGGCGCAGGTCGGGTGGTGGCCCGACGCGGGCATGTGCAGGTCGTTCGCAGGCCGTGAAAAACCGGGGTGCGAAAGGGGCTTGAACCCAGCGAGTTGTGGGCTACTTTTGCCGGAATATCCGGACCTCGCCCGATTCGCCCGACATGAACGCCGAAACGCCCCACCACCACCCCAAATTCATCGGAGAAGGCCTCACTTACGACGACGTGTTGCTCGTCCCGGCCTACAGTGAAGTGCTCCCGCGGGACACCGACCTCCGCAGCCGGTTTTCCCGCAACATCGTCCTCAATGTGCCGGTCGTCGCGGCGGCCATGGACACGGTGAGCGAGGCAGGCATGGCCATCGCCATGGCCCGCCAGGGCGGCATTGCGGTCATCCACAAAAACATGACGATTGCGGCGCAGGCCGCGCAGGTCCGCAAGGTCAAGCGGAGCGAAAGCGGCATGATCCAGGACCCCATCACCTTGCCGGTGGACGCGGTCGTGGGGGACGCGCACCACATCATGTCGGAGCACCGCATCGGCGGCATCCCCGTGGTGGACGACGCGGGATTCCTCAAGGGCATCGTCACCAACCGCGACCTGCGGTTCGAGGGCGACATGGCCCGCCCCATCGCCGAGGTCATGACCTCGGAACAGTTGGTCACCACGCCGAACGGCACCGACCTCAAGCGCGCCGAGGAGATCCTCCGCGACAAGAAGATCGAGAAGCTGCCGGTGGTGGACGCCGACGGCAAGCTCGTGGGCCTGATCACCTACCGTGACATCATCAAGCTGCAGGAGTACCCCAACGCCTGCAAGGACAAGTATGGCCGCCTTCGCTGCGCCGCCGCCGTCGGCGTGACCGGCGACACGATGGAGCGCGTGGAAGCGTTGATCGACGCCGGTGTCGACGCCCTCATCATCGACACCGCCCACGGCCACAGCCGCGGGGTCCTCGAGATGCTTTCCCACGTCAAAAAGGCGTACCCCGATACCGACATCGTCTGCGGCAACATCGCCACGGGCGCTGCAGCCAAGGCGCTGGTCGAGGCCGGTGCGGATGGCGTCAAAGTGGGCATCGGCCCGGGGTCCATTTGCACCACGCGGGTCATCGCCGGCGTTGGCGTGCCCCAGCTCGGTGCGGTCATGGCGGTCGCGGAAGCCCTTGCCGGCACCGATGTGCCGCTCATCGCTGATGGTGGCATTCGCTATACGGGCGACATCGCCAAGGCGTTGGCCGGTGGTGGCCATTCCGTGATGGTCGGCAGCATGCTCGCCGGCACTGAGGAAAGCCCGGGCGAAACCATCATCTACGAAGGCCGCCGCTTCAAGAGCTACCGCGGCATGGGCAGCCTCGAGGCCATGCAGAAGGGGTCCAAGGACCGCTACTTCCAAGACGCTGAGGACGACCTCAAAAAGTTGGTGCCGGAGGGCATCTCTGGCCGCGTGCCTTACAAGGGCTCGGTTCAGGAAGTCATGTACCAAGTGATCGGCGGCCTCCGGGCCGGCATGGGCTACGTCGGTGCCAAGGACATCCCCGCCTTGCACGGCGCCCAATTCGTGCGCATCACCTCCGCAGGCGTCAAGGAGAGCCACCCGCACGACGTGATGATCTCGCGCGAGGCCCCCAACTACAGCATCCGCTGATCGGCCTTCACTTCTGCCCAAACTGCCGCCACTTGCGCAGGGGCTTCTGAACCCGCAAGAGCGGGGGCGGTGCCACACCGTTGAGCCGCCACGCCTTGGCGTCCTCGGCGTTGGCCTTGAGCCGATTGGCGAGCGAGGCATTCGACTGCCCGCCAGCCCGCATTTTCACGGTGACCCGCGGCAAGTAGGCCAATTCGGCCCCGCGGAAGTGGAAGAGGCGGAGCATCCATTCGTAATCCGCCGCGCTCTTCAATTCAAGGTTGAACAGCCCATGCTGTTCGTACAGGGTGCGCTTCACGAACAGGGTGGGGTGGGGCGGCATCCAGCCTTTGCGAAATGAGCCAGGCTGTTCGGAGCGCCAAGCCCGTGTGACGGTCTGGCCGTCTTGGGCATCCACGTAGTCGAGGTCGGCATAGACCGCGTCCGCCTCCGTCTCTTCGAAGGTGCGGAGGACGTCCGCGATCACCGCGTCGTCGGCATACCGGTCGTCGGCGTTGAGGATGCCGATGATGTCGCCTTTGGCCCGCGCCACCCCGCGGTTCATGGCGTCGTACAGTCCGCCGTCGGGCCCGCTGGTCAGGTGGGCGATGCGGTCGCGGAAGGGCGCAAGACGCGCCAGCGTTTCATCGGTGGAGCCACCATCCACGATGTGGTAGTCCAACGCGAAGTCGCCTTTCTGCGCCACCACGCTCTGCGCGGCCTCCGCCACAGTGGCCGCCGCATTGTACGTGACAGTGACAACAGAAACGGTCATGCAAACAATTTAAGGTGGGCTGCAAGATGGTCCGGGTGGAGGAGGCAATCGGCGTGGGTGGTGCGCGCACTGTCGACAATGTCTTGGTGGTCCATGGCCAACAGGTCGTGGGCGGCGGCCAACCAGCGGCCCTCGTCGAGGGGCAGGCAGCGCACGGAAGTGCCGTGCTTCAGGGCCGACCACGCGGTCTGGTCCGACACGATGGCCGGGCGGCCTGCGGCCGTGGCTTCCGCGACGGCGTGGCCGAAGTTCTCGTTGAAACTCGGCACCAACACCAGATGCGACCAGCCAAAGTGCGGGGCAACGGCGTCTGGCTGGGCCGCACCCGCCAACTCCAGCGTGACGTGGTCCAAGCGGGCAGCTTGATCCCGCAGCCGCTGCGCTTCATCGGCGTCTTCCAAAGGCCCCACGATGCGGTACAACACAGGTCGCTCCGAACTGGCGAGCTGTCCCGCGATGCGCAGGGCAAAGCCGCCGTTCTTGATCGGATGCACCCGACCGACGCTCAGCAGGTGCAACGTGCCGTCGTCTGCGGCAGGCGCCAGCGGCGCAAACGGCACGGGCAAGTTCTGGGCGACGCAGACGTGCGCCGTTGGGAACCAGCGGCGGATTTCGGAGCGCTCGGCTTCGGTGGACGCATGCCAAGTGAGGTCGGCGTACCGGCCCGTTGCCCGTTGCACCGCCAGCCAAAGCCGCTTGCGCCACGGTTTGATGGACAGCGCGCCCGCTCCGAGCATGCCCCGCGGGGCGAGGGTGGTGGGGACCTTCAGTTCCCGGGCCACGCGCCAAGGCAGCCGGCTGAAGGGGCCGCTGTACAAGCTGTTGAGGTAGAGCCGGTCGGGGGAGAGGTCTTCCAAAAGCTGCCGCCAGGTGGCCGCCGTCCATTCGCCTGGCGGGAGGTAGCGCACCTTCGCCTGTCCAACCGGGGTCCATTCCGAGGTCAGGCCCGGCAAGGGGTTCGGAGCGCCGAGGTCCCGGTCGCCGCAGACGATGCGGAAGTCGATGCGGTCACCGAGGTTGGCGACGAGGTTGGCGATGCTGCGGATGGGCCCACCAGCGCGAAATGCGGGCAGGTACCAATCGATGGCCACGAGGACCACCGGTTTGTGGGCCGCGTCATTCGAGTCCATGGCGGTCAATCCATTGGCCGAGGGCGGCGAGGGTCCACACGCGGGACCACGTGGTGCGTCCGGCGAGGAAGTCCTCCCAGAGCATGTCGGGCGCGCCCTCGAGCAGGATGCCCTTGCGCGACAGGATCGCGAGGCCGGTCTGGCAGGTCTCGGCCAGCGGGCCGCGCAGCCACAGCGCCCAGGGCAGGGTGAACCCCATTTTGGGCCGGTCGATGATCTCCCGCGGGAGGCGCGCGCCCAGGGCGGCGGTGAGCAGGGCTTTGGGGGTGTGGGGGAATGTGATGTCGTCCGACATGGCCAGTGCGCTTTCGACGAGGCGGTGGTCCAGGAAGGGCACCCGGACTTCCAACGCGTGGGCCATGGACATCTGGTCGGTGTCCCGAAGCAGGACGTGCTGCATGTAGGTGTGCATCTCCGCCATGCTGATGCGGCTGAGCACCGGCAGGTCGCGGGCGGGCTTGCTGTTGAGGGTGTCGCGGCACCAAGCGCCGACGCGGTCGGGGGTGGCGGGCAGCCCAGAGAGGCGGCGGATGTCGGGCTCGAGCAGGACCCGGCGGCTGATGGGGTAGGTGGAAGCGGGGTCGAGCCCATCGCCGGCGAGGAGGGTGGCGAATTTGTCCGCGGCGATGCCGGGGCGGGCCATTCGGTAGGCAGCGCCCGCGAGGCGGCGCATGGGTTTGGGCCAAGCCATGGCCCACCGCTTGTCGAGCAGGTCGGCCGTGCGGCGGAAGACGGGGTAGCCGGCAAACAGCTCGTCTCCGCCCAAACCGCTAAGGGCCACGGTGAGGCCCGCTTTCTTGACGGCTTCAGACACGACAAAGGTATTGGGGCCATCCCCCGACGGGTGGTCGGTGGCGGCCAGCGCGGCGGGCACGGCGTCGAGGAAGTCCTCGGGGGTCAGCCGGATTTCGTGGTGGTCGGTCCCGTATTTCGCCGCCACGAGGCGGGCGTATTGGCTTTCGTCAAATTCCCCCTCCTCAAAGGCCACATTGAAGGTGGACACCGGGCGCTCGGCCACTTCGGACATCAAAGCGACCACGGCGCTCGAGTCGATGCCCCCGGACAGAAAGGCGCCAAACGGCACGTCCGAGCGCATCCGCAGTCGCACGCTGTCTGTCAGCAAGGCGCGCACCCGACCAGCGGCCGGCTCGGCCCGGTACGTCCACGGTTCCCCTGCGCCCATCTGGCGGCTTGCCGCGGCTGCCGGATCCCACCACACCCGGGTCTCGATTTCATTGTCGTCCACCCACATCAGGTGGCCGGCGGGCAGCAGGTGGACGCCTTCAATGAGCGTGCCCGGTCCGTGTACGGTCTGGTAGCGGAGGAAATCGACCAACCCTGCGCGGTCCAATGTGCGCGCCACGCGCCCCGAAGCGAGCATCGCCCGGATTTCGCTCGACCAGAGAAGGCCGTTGTCATTCGCTTGCACATAGAGCGGCTTGATGCCCATCCGGTCGCGGGCCAGGAGCAGCCGTTCCTCGACCGTGTCCCACAGCGCCAGTGCAAACATCCCGTTGAACCGGTCCAGCGCGGCCTCCCCCCACGCGCGCAACGCGGCCAGGACCACCTCGGTATCGCCTGTTGTCTTGAAGGGGTAGTCGAGTTCTTCCCGCAGCTCCGTGTAGTTGTAGACCTCGCCATTGAAGGCCAGCACGTAGCGCCCGCACCAGCTGACCATCGGTTGGTTCGCCCCTTCGGAGGTGTCGAGGATGCTCAGGCGGCGGTGCCCGAGCACGACGTGGCGGTCATCGGTCCAATGTCCCTCGGCGTCCGGTCCCCGGTGGGCGAGGGCCGCGGTCATGCGCCGGGTGGCGGCCCAGGCTTCCGCGTCCGCCCTGCCATGGATGCCGGTGATGCCGCACATCGCTCAGGCTTCGGGTTCGTCGCCGTAGCCCTTGTCGCCGTAGCCGTACCCGCCGTACCCGGTGTAGCTGCCGTATCCGCCATAGCCGTAGCCGTAGTTGTACAGGTAGCGGTAGGCGTATTTGGAGGCATAGTAACGCCAACGCGTGGGCACGATGCCGTTGAGCACCATGCTCACATGGGAGAGGCTGTTTTGCTCGAGCAAATCCTCCAACTGGCGCATGCCCCGGGCATTGGCCCGCTTGACGTTGGCGACCAACAGCGCCCGATCGACGTGCTTCATCAGCACGAGGGCATCGGTGATGAGCAGGATGGGCGGGGTGTCGATGACCACGAAATCGTAGGCCTTGCGCGCTTCAGTGATCAAGGTGTCCGTGCGTTCGTTGAGCACGAGCTCCGACGCATTGGGGGGCACGGGCCCCGAGGTCAGCACATCGAACCCGTCGAGCTGGGTGGATTGCACGGCGTCCTGCCAGCCAGTTTTGCCGATGAGGTAGCCGCTCAGGCCGATGCCCCGCTCCAGTCCGAGCGCTTTGTGGACGCGCGGTTTGTGGAGGTCAAAATCGATGAGCAGCGTCCGTTTTCCGGTCTGAGAAACCAGGGCCGCCAGGTTGGTCGCGGTGAAGGTCTTGCCCTCGCCGGGGTGCATGCTGCTGACCAGAATGGTGTTCTGCCCTTCGCGGTTCAGCAGGTATTGCAGGTTGGTCCGAAGCCCCCGGAACGCCTCGGTGGTCGGGTGGCGCGGGCTTTGGCTCGACACCAACACGTACTCCTTTTCCCCCACGTCCTCATAGCGGGGCACGCCACCGCTGACCGGCAGCTTCGTGGCTTCCCGCAGTTCGTTGACGCTCTCCAAACGTTCAAACAGGAGCAGCCGGAGCACGGCAATGCCCACTGCGATGGCCAGCGCGAAGAGGGTGTAGTTGCGGATGGTCTTGCCCTTGTCGGGCCCAGTGATGCCGATGCTGCGCGCCGCCTCGATGATGCTCGCGTTGGAGGTGATGGCCGCCCGTGCGATGAGGTTGGTGGCCCGCTGCTCGAGCAGGTAGCCGTAGAACTTGTCGTTGATGGCGAGCCGCCGCTCGATGGCGAGGATTTCGCGCTCGCTTTTGGGCAACTTGAACAGTTTGGCTTCCAATTCGCTCACCCGCTCGCGGAGCTGCCCGTCTTCCATCTCCAGCCCTTGTCGCGCCGACGTGATGTACTCGTAGAGGCTGAATCGCGTGGTGGAAATGAGCGAGTCCAGCCGCTTGACCTGGAAGCTGCTCGGGGTGACATCCAGCAGCATTTGGGTGCGCTGCAACTGCAAATCGTAGAGCTGGCCCACCTTGTCCGCGGCCACCGCATCGGAGGTGAGGAAGGCCGAAGGTGGGATGCTCGTGTTTTCCACGCCGCGGCCGAGGTAGTTCTCGAGCGATTCGAGGCTCCTCAGGTTGAGCCGCAGCTCCTCCCGCTGGCTTTCGAGCTGGACCAACTCTTGGAAGTAGACCTGCTCGTTGCGCGTCAAGTCGAGCACCTCGGCCCGCTCGCGCTGCTGGTCGATGATGTCCTGGAGGCTGTCGATGTTGGCCTCGATCTGCAGCAGTTGGGTTTCGATGAATTCGTCGGTCTTGGCGTTGACCTCTTCCCGCGCGGCCGTGGAGTATTCGATGTAGCGCTTCGACAGGGCGTCGAGGAATTCGATGGCCCGCTCCGGCCGGATGTCGTTGATCTGCAGCTTGAGGATGCTGGTCTGCCCGACGCCGCTGACGCTGAGCCCACTGCGGTACCGCCGTATGATCTGGGCGTCGCTGCGGACTTGGAACCGCTGGCCTTGGGCAATGGCTTGTTCGATGGACCCCCGCCCTTCCTTGGCCCGCTTGATGCTCAGCTTGAAATCGCCGGTCTGTACGAGGTCGTCAAAGCGGTGCTCGCCTTGGTAGAGGCGCCCGTCCCGCAACTCGGCGGTCAGCCGAAAGCGCTGCACATCGAGGACCTCCAAATCAAAGTTGACGCCGAGGGCATTGCTGCTGAACTGCTCCGGGAAGGCTTCCACTTCCACGCCACTGAGTCCCCCCACTGGAAGCGCGCGAACCCGGCCCACAATGAAATGCGTGATGTTGTGCTCGAGGTCGCCCACCGCCTTGGCCACGAGGTCGCGGCTCTTCAGAATGCGAACTTGGTTGGCGATGTCGGGCCCTTGCCGCTGGAATCGGCGGCTGATGACGCCCTCCACCATTTCGCGGGCCTTGTCGTACTCGTCCTTCTCTTCGAGCAACACCTCCGCCCGCGCGCCATACTGGTCGAGTTGCTGGTGCGTCACAAACCTCCCGTACCCGTAGGCCATGGCCGGCAACAGCAGCAACAGCAGCCAATTCTTGGCCGCCACCTTCAGCGCCAGCCTGAGCTGTTTCAGACTGCTGTTCGCGGTAGCCCCTTCGACATTCGCCATGACGTAAAAATACCCCACTAAAAAGCGACCCTGAGAATCGGAGTGAAAGAGTTAACTTTATTCCATGCTTAAGAAGCTTCTTGTTGCTTGCTTTCTGATGTTGTTCGTTTTTGGAGGAACCAGTGTGCTAAAAGCACAGGATCAACCGTC
>CBFHWV010000034.1:0-1386 GCA_965659565.1 uncultured Flavobacteriales bacterium | reverse complement strand
TGAGTTTAACTGTGGCATTGACCAATCGCCTCAAGTGCTTTGTACGACTTTTTGGGACAACACGACTTTGAGCGGAGCTGACAGGGGCGATGGGGCTCCAAGCGATTGCATTCCGATTGATGGGGGGCTGGGGTTCCTGATTGCGGGGGGGCTTGGCATTGGGGTGATTGGCATCCGGCGCCGGAAGGAGGGGCTGGAGTTGGAGCGCGCGTGAGCGCTTGAGACGTGGACCGCGATCTCGTTCGATTTCTGGGGCTGGGCTTCGTGGGGTACCTCGCGTGGTATGTGGTCTACCAATATTTTCTGAAGGACCAGACGCTCCTCGATGAATACCTGATCCATTCGATGGTCATCCACTCTGAATGGGCGCTGCGGCATCTGGGTTACGCGCTCTATGAGGTGAGCACCGATGAGCTGCGGTGGCAGATCGGCATCGCCGACAGTGTGGGGCTCTTGCAGATCGGGGCGCCGTGTGACGGGCTCGTGTTGTTTGTCCTGTTTGCCGTCTTTATTCTGGCGTTTCCTGGGCCGGCCAAGCGCAAGCTGTGGTTCATCCCGGCGGGCATCGTGCTCATTCACTTGACCAACCTGTTGCGGGTGGTGAGCCTGGTCATCATCCAGTTCAATCGGCCGCAGTCGCTCAAATTCAACCACGACTATACGTGGACCGTGCTGGTCTACGGCTTCATCTTTTGGTTGTGGTACCTGTGGGCGACGCGGTTCAGTCAGCCCGCCCGTTCTGCAACCACCAAAAGCGCAGCCGCATGAGTGGGGGAGGCGTTGGAGGAGCTGAAGGGCGCAAGCCGTTGTTGCCATGGAAGCGGCCATGGTGGGCGCTGGTGCTGGCTGCCATGATTGGGTTCGGGTATGTCCAGGAGGACACCAAAATCAAGCTCAACCACTACATGCAGGTGGGGGACCGGTATGCGGACTTCTACGATTTCGGGCATGAGGAATGCGAATGGGACCGCGCTTGCATGATTGAGAAGCGCAAGGACTGGTGGGATGGATATGCGCCGCTCTGCCGCACCAATGTGGCGTACACCCGCGATACGTACGAGGTCTTTCACGGATGGGGCAGGGCCGAGATGGCGCGGGCCAAATGGGGGCTGATGGCCGCCATCGTGCTGTGCTTCTTCGCGTTGGATGCCCTGTTTCTCAGGGCGGCGGGGGTGGCGGACCGCTGGAAGCTGCTGGTGCTCATTTACGGGGCGGCCGGTTTGGTGACCGCCGTCTTTTGGTTTGTAGACGGGCAGGCCGGTGCGGAAGAAGCGGGCTACAATGTGGCGCGGGAGGTCTTGGGCTTTCTGCAGTCGCCGATGCCGTCGCTGATGCTGGTGCTGCTGCCGTGGTTGCGGGAGCGGGCCGTGGCGGGCCAGGCCTGAG
>CBFHWV010000033.1:3789-18830 GCA_965659565.1 uncultured Flavobacteriales bacterium | reverse complement strand
CCCCCGAATTCGCCCCGCAACACCGCTCCAGTGCCATCCTGCTCGACCGCGATGGCGTGATCAACCACGACCCCGGGGACTACACCACCTGTCTGGCCGAGTTTACCGTATTGCCCACGGTGCTCGATACCCTGTCCATCTGGAAGAAAGCGGGGTTCAAATTGATCCTCATCACCAACCAAGGGGGCATCGCCAAAGGACGATACGGGCACGACGCGGTTGCAGACATTCATGCACACTTGCGCGAGGTCTGCGCCCAAGCTGGTGCTGACATCGATGACATTTTCTACAGCCCGCACCATCCGGATTACGGCAACAGCCTGAGCCGGAAACCGGGCTCCTTGATGGTCGAGCGCGCCTTGGCCAAGCACCGACTCGATCCCGAACAATGCTGGATGTTCGGCGACAAATCCAGGGACATTGATTGTGCCCTTGGCGCTGGCGTGCGACATGGCATCCTGATCGAACCCAATGCACCTCTTGGCGATTACGTGAGCATTCCCCTGACGCTCAGGGCCTAACTTCGCGGCGTGTCACACCTGCTCCACAACGGTCAGCTCATTGCAGCCACAGCAGGTGCTCCTTTGACGGTGCCGGTGACCAACCGAGGCTTCCTTTACGCAGACGGCATCTTTGAAACCCTCCGCGCTGTTCGGGGGCAAGTGCTGTTTCTGGACGACCACTTCCAGCGCATCCGGGAAGGCCTCAAGGCCCACCGCATCCACGCTCCGCTCGGCTTTACGCCTGCGGCCATCCAAGCGGACATCGCCCGGCTCCTCGAGGCGGAAGGCGTCCAAGATGCAGCCCGAATTCGGATGAACCTGACCCGAAGTGGAGATGGCTACTACACCCCTTCTGACAGCGGGCTGGATGTGCTCATCACCGCATCCCCCCTCGATACGGTAGAGTACACCCTCAATGAGAAAGGGCTGTCGACGGACATCTACCCGGAGATGAAGTGCACCCCCAATCATCTGTCGCGGTACAAGAACATCGCGTCCAATTTGTACGTCCAAAGCGGCCTGTGGGCACAGGCCCATCAATTGGACACGGCCCTGATCCAAAATGACCGGATGGGCATCATCGAAAGCACAGCCTCCAACCTGTTCCTCGTCTCCAACGGCGTCTTGTACACGCCGGGGCTGGACTCCGGCGCCACAGCCGGGGTGATGCGCACGCAAATCATCAACCTCGCCCTCGAGTCGGGCATGAAGGTGTACGAATGCAACCTGACGCCCCAAAACCTGTTGGTGGCGGATGAGGTGTTTCTGACCAATGCCGTGCGCGGAATCCAGTGGGTCAGCAGTTACCGCACCAAGCGCTACTTCAATGCGGCCACCTCGGAGCTGGTTCGCCAACTCAACGAGAAGGTCAGGTCCACCCTTCGCGGCTGACTTGGAACGCTATGCCTGAGCGGACCTGGGGTCCAGCCACCGATAGGCACGGTCGGTCAAGCTGTTGACCAGAACGAAGACGAAGCTCACCAGCATCACGCCGCCCATCACCACGGGCAAATCGTGCTGCTCCAAGGCGTCGAACAACAGGAACCCGAGGCCGCGCCAACCAAAGACGAACTCCACAAACACGGCCCCAGCGAGCAATTGCGCGAGCCACCCACTGGCAGAGGTCAGCACCGGGTTCATGGCATTGCGGAAGACGTGCCACCGAATCACTTCGCCCGGAGAAGCGCCAAATGCACGGGCCGTTCTAACATGGGGTGCTTGCAGCACCTCCAGGGCAGCACCCCGGGTGAGCTGGGCCAACACCGCCAACGGCCGCATGCCCAGCGTCACCGTGGGCAACACCAAGTGTTGCCAGGCCAGCACACGATGTCCGTCTGCATCCAAATCCCAGAGGCTGCCCGTCAACGGAAGTCCGGTCCACGCCCCCCAACGAACCGCAAACACATAGCCGACGAGCACCGCCATGAAGAAACTGGGGGCGCTCATGCCCAACACACTGCCCCCAACCAAAACGCGGTCCCACAAGCTGCCCGGTTTTTGGGCGGCAATCAACCCCAAAGGAATGCCCATCACCAGCGCCAGAAGCATGGCCGACCCCGCCAGCAGCAAGGTGGCGGGAAAAGCAGCGAGCAACAGCTCGCCCACCCCTTCAGGCCGGACATAGCTCTGACCAAGAGAAGGCAGTCGAAGGCCCCAACCCGCGTCAGTTTCCCCGATGGGTGACAGACCGGACAACAGCCGGAAATACCGCTCATGAACGGGCAAATCCAGTCCAAACTGTGCCCTGAGGTCCGCGATGACTTCAGGATCGGCCTGCTGTCCAGCCAATTGACGTGCCGGATCCGGCACCGCCGTGAACATCAGAAAGACGAGCGTGAAACTCCCCCACACCACCGCAACGCCGCGCCCAAAGCGGGACAACCTGCGTCGCATGCGGGCCTGTCTCGACATCAGCGTCCGCCCAAGGCTTCTTCCGCACTGGCCGGAACGTCACGCCAGGCCCACTTGTCGAGGACGACCCCGTCCCGAATCAGCACCACGCCGGGGTTGCTGCGAACGATGATCTTCAACTCGGTGGGGTCCGTGGTGTAAAACGGGTAATCCGCGCCGTGCTCGGCCTGAAAGGCGGCGGCATCCTCGGTGGTGGCCGGAGTCAACGCCCCCACCCGCCATCCTTTGGCCGCAGCATCGGCCATCAGGGCATTGATCTCGGCCTGTGCGCGGGCTTCGGATTTCTCCAGATCCTTAGAGACATGCCACAGTGTGATGCCTTCAGACAGCATCTCCGACAGGTGGCTCTCGCCGTCGGCGTCCAGCACATCCAAATCAAAAATCAACGGCTCGTAGCCATCGGACACTTTGATCTCCACGGCATTGTCCCAATCCGCTTCGGGATAGGACGCTTTGAAGGCCTCGTCCTGCCACAGCTTGGACGACATGTATTCCGATTGCTTCACGATGGTGTCTCTCCCCGTCTCGGGGGAGAAGAAACGCACCTCCTTGTCGTAGACGGGCGGGTCCAGGCCCAATTCGTCTGCAGAAGCCATGTTCCGGTTGACATCCTCTCCCACGGCATACGGGCGGTAATCCTTGACCGGGAGGTGTTGTAGGGTGTAGACCTGAAAGCCCAAGGCGACTGCGAGCACACCGAGCGCCATGGCCCATTCTTGGCCTGCTCCGGACCAACGACGCCGGACGCCTTCTGCGGCAGCCAGGCCCAAGGCCAGGAACAAGGTCGGGAAGCCCCATTCCAACATGACCTCTCCAAAGGCCCATGTGATGGCCAATGCAGCGGCGTACATCCAAATCGACCGCTGGCGTTCATTCAACCCAAAGCCGCCCGTCCAGGCGCTGAGCAGAATCGGCAACAACAACATCAGCAAGGCCACATCCTTGAGGAAGCTCTCGTGTGGGGTCAACGGGATCGCATTGCCGAAACATCCACAGCTCAGCACACATTGGTTCGGAATCTCCACTTCCACACCCTGCTGCACGATGGTTTTGCTTCCAAATGGATCGCAATGGTCCGTGTACCAAGTGAGCCAGGTGAAGAACAGCATCAACACCAAGGTCAAGGCCGTGGTCAGGCGAGGCAATGCCCCGACCAGCAGGGCCACGCCCAGCAACACCTCACCGATGGAGGCCAGCATGCCGAGCTCCAAGGCCCATGGCGTCCAGGCCTCAAGGTTCAGCGCCCCGGGCTCGAAATACTCCTCGAGCTTGTACATGAACCCGAGGGCGTCGTTCATCTTGATCAGACCTGACACGACAAACAACGCGCCGACCAGGACGCGGCACAGGTTGGCGAGAGAAAGCAGAAACTTGCGCATGATGAGAGATTCCGAAGGTGAATTTCGCCCGGAATCCATGCTGTTCAACCGCCTTTAACAGGCGATTCACACGTCAGGTCGTGGATGGCCCTGCAGCGAGGTGAATGAGGGCAAACAAGGCATAGTTGGCCATGTCCATGTAGCCGGCATCCACCCCTTCACTGACCTTGGCGCCGCCTTCCAAATCCTCGAGCTGCTTGATGCGCAGCAACTTCATGAGGATGAGGTCGGTCAAACTCGAGACCCGCATGTCCCGCCAAGCCTCGCCGTAGTCGTGGTTCTTCCGGGCCATCAGGGACCGGGTCTGTTCGACGGCCTGATCGTAGAGGCGCGTGGCTTCTTCCGGCGCCAATTCCATGGGCGCATCGCCGTTCAATTCGAGTTGCACCAACGCCATCATGCAATAGTTCACAATGCCGATGAACTCGGGGTGGATGCCCTCCTCAACCTTCTGAACGCCGCCCTCCTGCAACGTCCGGATGCGCTGCGCCTTGATGAAGATCTGGTCGGTCAATGAGCTGGGACGCAGAATGCGCCAAGCGGTCCCATAGTCGTGCATCTTGTCCAAAAACAGCGACCGGCAATCGGCCACTTGCGCGTCGTATTGCGTCAACGTCAGGTCCAGATCGTGGGGCCGGTTGGGGGGCAGCGCTTCGCTCATCAGGCGCAATTTCGCCGGGGAAGGGCGACCGGAGCAACCGGTGGGCACGGAAGTCTCTTCATCTTTCCAACAGGAACCCCAACTTCGCACCATGGCCACCGCGTTTTCCCTGCCCCTCCATCGGCCTGCCGTGATGGGCATTCTCAATGCCACCCCGGACTCCTTTCATGCGGACAGCCGTGTGCAGGGCGATGCCGCCGTGGAAATGGGCGTCGACATGGTCTCGAAGGGCGCCGACATCCTCGACCTCGGTGGCCAGAGCTCACGACCAGGTGCGGTGCAAATTGGCCCCGATGCAGAATGGGACCGAATTGCCCCTGTTCTGGAGGGCCTGCTCACCCGGCTGCCCGAAACCCCCATCAGCATCGACACCTTCCATGCCCCTGTGGCGAAGCGGGCACTGGCGAATGGTGCGCACTGCATCAATGACATTTCTGCGGGCACAATGGACCCGAACATGGTCGAAGTGGTGTCCCATGCCGACGCGCCCTTCATCGCCATGCACATGCAAGGCACGCCAGACACCATGCAAGACCGGCCGCACTACACCGATGTCGTTGCAGAGATCCGGGACCACCTCGCGACCCGACTTGAGGTCCTGCGTTCCGCCGGCATTCCACACGTCGCCCTCGACCCGGGCTTCGGTTTCGGCAAAACCGTGGCCCACAACTACGCCCTGCTGAATGGCTTGCCGGAATTGAAGGCATTGGGGTGCCCCATCTTGGTTGGCGTGAGCCGGAAATCCATGATTTACAAGGCTTTGAATTCCACTCCCGCTGAAGCCCTCAACGGCACGACCGCCTTGCACGCCTGGGCGTTGGACCGGGGGGCCGACATCCTTCGTGTCCACGATGTCCAAGAAGCTGTGGAATGCGTGCGGCTTCACCAATACCTTCACGGCCGGAATTCCGACTGAAGCGATGATCGAACAACCCGCCCTCCCCCTCGGCGTCTGGCAACTGCTGGACATCCTGGCGGTGGCCATCATCCTCTACCAACTCTACCGGTTGACGCGTGGCACAGCGGCCATTCGCATTTTCCTCGGGATCCTGGCCATCTATCTGGTCTATCAAATCGTCGATGCGTTGCAAATGCGCATGCTCGCCGAGATCATGGGGCAGTTCATCGGAGTCGGGGTCATCGCGTTGTTGATCGTGTTCCAACAGGAGCTGCGCCAATTCCTGCTGCTGATTGGCAACCGGCATTGGGTGCAGCATGCGCCAGGATGGATGCAAAAATGGATGGGCCGAGACGCCCAATCCACCCCGGCCGATCAGGCTTGGGCTGAGCTCAAAGCGGGCCTGGAGGAGTGCCGCAGGCGCAAACTGGGGGCGCTGGTCATCATCCCAAGGGATGCCGATCCAGGCACCGTGGCCACGGGCTGGAAACCCGTCGATGCACTCGCCTCTGCTGCCTTGGTCGTCGCCCTGTTCGAAAAAGCCAGCCCCCTCCACGATGGGGCCATGTGCATGGATGCCAGCCGCATTCGCTGGGCCGGGGGCATCCTCCCCGTCTCCGGCCGACTGGACCTGCCCGCCCAGTGTGGAACCCGGCACCGCGCGGCGGTTGGCATCTCCGAACAAACGGACGCTGTGGTCGTGGTGATCAGCGAGGAGACCGGCGGGCTGTCCATCGCCCACGAAGGCAGACTGGACACTGGGCAATCCTTGAACAGGCTGCCCCTGCTGATTGAGTCGGCCTTGCGCTCATCCTCGGCGCCCACCGATGGCGAAGGCGGTGCTGCGCCAGAATCGGACGCAGGCGCTCAGCGCTGAATAAACCGGGCCGTGCGCCCTGATTCCGTGCGCACCACGTACGTCCCGGACGGCCAACCTTCGGTCAAGAAGGTGGTCCATCCCGCCCCCGACAACGGCCATTCTGCATGGCGGCGACCCGCTGCATTCAACACGATGGCCCTTTCAGCCAAGCCCGAATGGATGGCCAACACCCCGTCCCGGGCATGGATGGCCAAGGCCGGTGCTGCTTCCTCCTCCACCGAGATGTTGGGGCCGGAAGGCCGCACCATGAAGAAATGGCTTTGGGTGCTGATGGCGATGTTGCCACTCTCGAAATAGGGGTAGACATTCCAAGCACCACCCGAGGTGCCCACTTGGTTCGAGAATGGATTGGTGTCGAAAAACGCCGTCATTTCAAGGTTGGCCGAAGCCGGGTCTACGATGTCCAACACTTGCAAGCCGGCATAGTAATTCGCCCCATACACTTGTCCATTGTGGGTGTAGAGGTTGTGGTCGGTGACACCCAGCGTCCCTTCGTAGAAGCCCACCACAAACGGATTGTCAAGGTCTTGGACATCCATGATCCAGGTTCGGGTGGCTTCGGCCACACCGGTGATTTCATCAATCTCGTCGTTCATGAAGACAAACCGTTGGTCTTCCGACAGCCATCCTTGGTGGACATACACCCAAGAAGAATCTTGGATGGAGGACAGCGTCTGGCAGTCCGTTTTGTCCTCGACGTCGATGATGCGAAAGCCGCCGTAGCCGCAGAAAGCAAAGACAACTTCCCGTCCAGCGTGGTCCATGTCCGGGCCGTTGTACACCACGGCCTGCGCGTCGTGGATGTAGCTCTCATCCCAAGAGCCGACCAAGGTGGGATTCAGCGGATCATTGGCGTCCACGATGTGAAGCCCCCCCGAGAAGGTGTCTGTGCCCACGCCGTAGACAAATCCGGTTTCCGGGTTGGCGACGACATTGTGGGCGTTGCCGAAGCCAGTGTAATAGGCCGTGTTGGCCAAAGCCCCACCCGGCAACAAATCCGGGACGATGGACAGGTCGATGACTTGAAGCCCATGACCGCCTGCTTCGCTGACGATGTAGGCCATGTCACCCATGACCTTGATGTCCCGCCACAGGCTGGGCACGGTGGCCGTGGGCACATCTGCCACGATGATCGGATTCACCGGATCCGTGACCTCGATGATGGAGGTCCCATCGCTTCGGCCAAACAGCACAAATTCACGGCCTTCCGCTGACCAACCCCAGCAATCGTTGCCATTGCCCGGGGGATTCCCCCCTGTTTCCTCAAAAGACAACACGCACATCAAGTCCATGCCCATGCATGGGTATTGCCCCGCCAAACCGTCTTCACAGGGTACCTGAGCCGCTGCGTTCGGGGGCCATGCCAAACCCAAGAGGCACAGCGTGGCCCATTGAACCTTACCAATCCGAAGCGCGCTGCTCAAAAGCTTGGAGGGTTGTGAATTCGTCATGCTGGATGTCTTGTAGGGTGTGACGCAAACGGTCGAGAAAGCGTTGCTTGAGTACGGGCGTACCCGATGGCCGGTAACCGATGACCAATTGCCGCGCCCGGACCTCTTCTTGGATGCCATGCACGGCCTCCTCCAACAATTGCACGTCCGCCTCTCTGTCCAGCTCCAGAATGGATTGGATCAGCGCCAACTTGCGAGAGGGCAGGCCGCTGGCCACCTCTTTTCGATCGATCTCGGACATCAATTGACCCGGGGCAGGAACCCGTAATCCTGACCGTAGCCCAGCATCTGGGAGGTGAAATCCTCCGGATACGTCAACCCGACAGAGAGAATCTCCCCAGCCTCATCCATCTCCGCCACAAGCTGGGGGTTGATGAATCCGCCGTATGGCGCGATGCCGAGCGCCTCTGCACGGGCGAGGACCTGCTTGTGAATCTCCTGGTCCACCTGGACGCCATAGCCTTCGACGAGTGCCTTGGCCGCGGCGTAATCCCCCTGGGATTTGATGCGTTGGACTTCGCGCAAGAGCTCGCCGAACAGCTCTCGGACGCGGTCGTAGTCTTCGATGTTGTAGTACGTCTTGCCTTCCCGGGTGATCTCGCGGATGCTGCCATCCTCTGCGGCGCGTTCGACCACCCAATGGCTGACCCAAGCCCGGTTGCGCATGTGGGCCTCCTCGATGTTGTCCCCCAATTCCAACCGGCGCAACTGCATCATCATGCCGTTTCGGATGTAGCTGTCGTATTCGCAACGGCCGGTCTCCAAGGTCTTGACCAAGCCCAACTCGATGAGCTTTTCGTCCAACATGAAGTACAAGGCGACGAGGTCAGCACGCCCTTCCTCGAGGGTGCTGGCGTATTCCTTGATGGTGCTGGCAGGCTCTGGCACGCCGGGCTCGAGCTGCCCGCTGGCGTGACCGATGACCTCGTGAAAGGCCGTGTGGATCTTGCCGGCCAACGTGCCATGTGCCTTGGCGCGGGCTTTCTCCTGATCGTCAAAGGCGAATTCATCGGTGAGCCCCCCGCCACCAGCGTTGTCATAGGCATCGATGATGTTTCCGAGGCTCACGCTCTTGGAGCCGTGCAACGTGCGGATCCAATTGGCATTGGGAAGGTTGACCCCGATGGGTGTGCTGGGAGAAGCGTCACCGGCTTCGCCCACCACATTGACCACGTTGTAGGTGATGCCCACGACTTCCTTTTTCTTGTGCTCCTCCATGAAGGGCATGTGGTCTTCGAACCATTGGGCATTGTCCATCATCACGGCCATGCGCGCTGAAGCATCAAAGTCTTTGATCTGCACCACGGTCTCATAGCTGCCGGTGTAGCCAAGCGGGTCGTTGTAGACCTCCACAAAACCGTTGATATAGTCGATGTCGCCTTCGGTGTCTTTGACCCAGTTGATGTTGTACAGACTCCACTTCTCCAAGTCCCCCGTCCGGTAGTAGTCCACCAGGTGACGGAGCGCGGCAGCTTGCTTGTCGTTTTCTGCATACTGCTGCGCTTTTTCCAGCCAGTAGCACACCTGCTCCAGCGCTTCGCCATAGAGGCCGCCCACGCGGTACACTTGCTCTTCGACAGTGCCGTCTTCAGCCTTGACCAATCGGCTGTTGAGTCCTTTCTCCACCGGCTTGTTGCGGTCCAATGGGTAAGCATCAAAGTAGGCCTGGGCCTCTTCCGTGGTCACCTCAGGACCGTAGAAATTCACCGCACTCGCTTCCACGAGTCCCTTGGTGGCGTCCAACTCGACCTTTTTCATCTCGCGGGCCGGATCGTACAAGGCGTCAAGGGCTTCTGCCAGATCGGATTCGATGGCCATGCCACTTTCGGTCACCACATGTTCGAAGTAGGACCGGCTGCACTCAGGCACCAGCTTGGCGTTGGAGTAATGGTGGTGAATGCCGTTGGAGAACCACACCCGCTTGGAGAACGTGTGGAAGCGCTGCCAACCCAAAGTGCCCCGATCGCCTTGGAAGTTCTCGTGGGCGTGGTCGATCATGTCGCGAACGCGCAGGTTGTAGCGGTTGTTCTGGTCATACATGATGTCCCGACCGCTGAGTCCGGCCTGGGTCAGGCAGTAGGCCAATTTCTGTTGGTCGTCGGTGAGTTTTTCCCAGCCGGGCACTTGGTAGCGGATCATTTTGAGGTCCGCAAACTGTTCGGTTTTCCAGACAAAACCGTTGGCGTCGGGTTCGCTTGCCGTGGCCTCCATGGCAGGGGCTGGTTGGCCGTCCTCTCCGAGATCAACACCGGGGGCCGCGCATCCGATGAGGAGGGCGACGGGAATGAACAAGAGCAGAAATTGGATGGTTGGGCGTTGCATGGTGTGGGAATCGTTGTGCCTTGGTCGGCGTTCAAGCGCGAAAAATAGGCAATCTTGCACCTCGGGAGCCGTTTGCCTGAGGGCAATGTCCTGTGAACTGCCGCACATTGAACCGCACCACACGACTGTTGCTTCGGTCCTTCATCGGGCCCTTCGTCATCACTTTCCTGGTGGCCCTGTTCTTTCTGGACATGCAATTCCTGTGGGTCTATGCCGATGAACTGATTGGCAAGGGCCTCGCCCTCCACGTGGTGTTGGAGCTGCTCGTCTACGCGTCCGCAAGACTGGTGAACCTCGCGCTGCCACTGGCCATCCTGATGAGCAGCATCATGACGCTGGGCAGTCTGGCGGAGCACGAAGAGCTCACCGCATTGAAGTCCTCGGGCATGTCCCTGCGCCGCATCTTCAGTCCCTTGCTGGTGACCATGGTGCTGGTGGCGTTCGGCGCGTTGACTTTTGCGAACTACGCGTGGCCGGTGGCCAACCTCAAATTCAGGACCCTGCTCTACAGCGTGACCCGAAAGAAACCCACCCTCAACCTCGAGGACGGCGTGTTCTACAATGGCATCGACGGCTACGCCATCCGGGCAGCTGAAGTCGACAATGAAACTGGACAGCTCCAAGACGTGCTCATCCATCACCACGGAGGCGGGCGAGAAGGTGCGGGACTGGTGATCCGCGCTGAGGAGGGCACCATGAAGACGTCGAGAACGGGACGGTTCCTGCACTTGGACTTGACCCACGGCACCAGCTATGAAGACCGGCAGGAACCCGGTGTGAGACAACGCGACCGTCTCTTTCCCCATTTGCAAACCCAATTCGAACGTCAACGGATTCGGATTGACCTCAGCAGCCTGGATTTCGCCAAAGCGGACGAGACCCTCTTCAAGCGGGCTTACGAGATGATGAGCTTGGGGCAATTGACACTGGCCATCGACTCGCTGGAAGGCCAGCGCGACCAAGCCGCAGCAGCCATGCGCGATTTCGGGGCGCGCAGCTTGAACCGCGTGACCATCGACCGCGGTGCCGTGTTTTCGACGGACACCACCACAGCCCATGCCGATTGGCTGGCCCGACTGGGGCCCTCTGGAGAACGGCGCGTGTTCGATGGCGCCAAGGACATGTTGCGCAACACCAGCCAAACCGCGCGCAACCAAATCGACGACCGGCAGTCCAAGCGGACCCTGTCCGACCGGCACGCCATCGAATGGCACCGCAAGATTTTCCTCAGTGTGGCCTGCATCCTGCTGTTTTTGATCGGGGCACCGCTCGGCGCCATCATCCGCAAGGGAGGACTGGGCCTGCCCACTGTCTTGGCCATTCTGCTGTTTGTCGCCTACTACGTGGTGACCATCATGGGCGAACGGATGGTGCGAAGCGGGGCATTGTCGCCCGCCTGGGGAATGTGGCTCGGCACATTGGTCATGGTCCCCGCCGCAGCCTTGCTCCAATGGCGTGCCGCCCGAGAGCGCACTTGGCGGCCGTTTTCCAAGAGCCGGAGCAGCCGGTAACTTTCGCCCACCGAATGCGCATCCTCCAACTTTGCCACAAGCCTCCCCTTCCCGCTATGGATGGCGGGTGCTTGGCCATGGATGCCATCACCCAGGGACTGTTGGACAATGGCGCAGAAGTGAAGGTGCTCACAGCGGCCACTCGGAAGCACCCCATTCTCCTCGACGCCCTTTCGGAAGCCTATTTGGATGCCACCCAACTCGAAGCGATCAACATCGAGACGGGCTTTGATCCCCGTGACGCCTACATCTCTTTTCTGAACCGCGACTCCTACAACATCTCCCGGTTCTACGCCCATCACTATGCAATGGTGCTCAAAAAAGCACTGTCGTGCAGGCGATACGACGTGGTCCACCTGGAAAGCCTCTACACCACACCGTACATCGACACCATCCGACAGCATGCCCCGAACGCGCTGATCTCACTTCGCAGCCACAACCACGAATACCAAATCTGGGAACAGCGCTGGAAATCCAGCCGGAACCCACTGGCTCGGCTCGCATTGCGGCATTTGAGCAAGACGTTGGAACGGTATGAGAAGGACGTCCTGAAGGACATCGACGTCATCGTGGCCATCTCCGAGAAGGAGGCCAATGGCTACCGCGATTGGGGGTTTTCTGGAGCCATCCACGTGGCAGGATTTGGAATCCCCATGGCGGAGCGCCCTGACTTTCAGCCCCAACCTGCGGCGGGTTCCCTCAAGCTGTTCCACCTGGGCGCCATGGACTGGGGGCCGAATCGAGAAAGCATCGACTGGTTCATCCAAGAAGTATGGCCTGCGTTGAAGCAGTCTCATCCGATGGCAGAATTCCACATTGCCGGCAAAGGCCTCGACCCCAAGGAACACTCCGACATTCCCGGCGTCTTCAACCATGGCGAAGTGCCCGACGCCCGCGCTTTTTCGTCCTCCATGGACCTGCTGGTGGTCCCCCTGCTTCGCGGGGCTGGCATTCGGGTCAAAATTGTGGACGCCATGGCCCAAGGCATTCCTGTGGCCACCACCCACAAAGGGGCCCAAGGATTGGACATGGAAGGAAAGGGATGCATGGTTCACGCCCATCCTTCAGAATTCGCAGCGGCTTTGGCCGACCTGATGAACCACCCCGAACGACTTGAAGCCATGGCGCGCAACGGCCGAGAGGAGGTGGCCGCTCGGTTCGACCGCCAGGACATCGCCGCCAGGCTGATCGCGTTCTATGAACAGCATGTCCAGCGCTGATTCGGCCCGCCCCAGACTCGCGGTGGTGACGCCGCGTTTTCCCTTTCCCCTCAACAAGGGGGACCGGTTGAGGATTTACCACCAATTGCAGGTCCTACATGGGCATTTCGACATCGACCTGCATTGCCTCACGTTTGGCAAGGTGCCGCCCCACCACCTCGATGCGCTGCAAGACCGATGCGCCTCGGTGACCGTGTACAGGCTGAATCCTGTCAAGGCCGCGTTTCGCATGGGCTGGGCATGGTTCTCACGCCGGCCATTCCAAGTGTTGCTCTTCACCGAGCGCCGCCATGTGCGGGCCATGCGGGCCAACATTTTGGCGCAAGCCCCGGATGTGTTGCTGGCCCAGATGGTGAGGACGGCCGAATACGTCAAGGATCTGGATGCCGTGCCGCATGTGCTGGACATCATGGACACCCTTCATGCGGGGGCGGAGCGGGAAGCGGAACGCGCGCCATGGTGGAAAAGGGGATTGCTTTTGGAAGAAGGGCGGCGCTTGCTTCGTTATGAGCACCGCGTCCACCATTATTTCGACGCGTGCACCATCATCAGCCGGCAGGACCGGGACTTGCTGCCCCATCCCGACCGACAAGACGTTCAGATTGTGCCCAATGGTGTGGACACACACTTCTTTGACCCTGCTGCCCGCATTCCGGCCTTGCCCAAAGTCCCGATTCAACCAGACGTGGCCTTCTGCGGCAACATGGGCTATGCACCCAACATCGTAGCGGCAAAATTTCTGGTGGAAGACATCGCGCCCGCCTTTCTCACCTTAACGGGGCGCCCCTTGCACATTCTGATCTGCGGGGCCCAGCCTGCCGCTCAGGTGCTCGCCCTCGTCTCTCCCACCGTGAGCGTGGTGCCCGATGTGCCCGACATCCGATCGGCCTACCTCGCGGCCCCTGTTTTTCTGGCCCCAATGCTGGTCAACACCGGACTCCAGAACAAGCTGCTGGAGGCCCTGTCTCTTGAGCGCGCGTGCATCACAACGCCCCGCGCCCTCTCCGCCATTGACGCTGACATGGGAGGGAGCCTGCTCAGCGCAGAATCTCCCGAGGACTTCGCCCGCCACATTCACACCCTCCTCTCTGACCCCGAGCAGTCCCGATCCCTTGGCAAGACGGGACGCGCAAAGGTCCAAGAGCACTACGGGTGGAAGGCCGCCTCTGCAACCTTGGTCACCTTGCTGCACGACTTGGTGGGTGCGCGTTGAATCGGTTGCATCTGGCCTGTACTTTTGACCGCATGTCCAAAGCCATCCCCCTCCTCGATGCGGGCCACTTCCTTCACGGGAGTGTCGATGAGCGCGCCGCATTTGCTCAGGAGTTGAGAGACGCATTCTCCAAGTATGGTTTTGTCACATTGGAAGGGCATGGATTGGATGCGGATTTGATCCAGCGCACCTACCAGGCTGCTGCTTCCTTTTTTGACCTGCCGATTGAAGACAAGCTGGCCTGCCAGATTCCGGGCGTGGGCGGGAATTTCGGATATACGCCCTTTGGGCAGGAGCACGCCAAAGACGAGCCGCGTGCCGACCTCAAGGAGTTTTACCACTTCGCGCAAACCCACTACACCCAGCCTGACTGCAACGCTGTGCCGGCCTTCAAGGCAGGCGGGAAGCAATTGTATGCCGCCCTCGAAGCGCTGGCCATTGAATTGCTCAAGGCCGTGGCCCTGGGATTGAACCTCCCCGAGGACCACTTCACCGAACAAGTCAAAGGGGGCAACAGCATCCTTCGCGTACTGCACTATCCCCCTGCTCCGGACGCCCCCGCCGACGCTCCCCGCGCAGGAAGCCACGAAGACATCAACCTGATCACCCTTCTGGTGGGAAGCTCAGCGGACGGTTTGGAGGTCCTGGACATGGATGGGGACTGGATTCCTGTCCGCGCCCGCAGTCAGCACCTCACGGTCAACGTCGGGGACATGCTGCAAAATTTCACCGGTGGCGTGCTCCGATCCACCACGCACCGCGTGGTCTTGCCGGAGGGCGAAGGCCGAACCCGTTCGCGATTCAGCCTCCCCTTCTTCCTGCACCCCAAAGGGTCCATGCCCCTTGACCCCATCATGGGTGACCACGATGCCCACCCTTGCTGGACAGCGGCGGACTTCCTCAACCACCGACTCAAAGAAATCGGCCTCTCCTGACCTCCAAACATGCTCGAATTCCAACCTTGGCCCTGGTACATCACCGGGCCGCTCATCACTGTCACAATGGCCATGCTGCTCCTGATCGGGAAGCGGTTTGGCATCAGTTCCAACTTGCGGACCCTCTGCACCATCGGGGGCGCCGACAAGTTGTCCG
>CBFHWV010000033.1:0-3692 GCA_965659565.1 uncultured Flavobacteriales bacterium | reverse complement strand
AGGACGCGCCAGTTGCGATCAATCCCACCACTGCTGAAGCCTTGAAAGGGATGGGCATTGCTGATGCCGGCGACGCATTTGCTCCGGCCGTTTTGTTTGGCTCCGAGGCTTGGTCCCACCCCTTTTCGATGGTCGCCCTCCTGATGGGTGGGCTCTTCGTGGGGTTCGGCACGCGCTGGGCCAACGGTTGCACCAGCGGCCACGCCATCAGCGGCTTGAGCTCGCTGCAATGGACCAGCCTGATTGCCGTCATCGGCTTCTTCATCGGCGGATTGACCGCCACCCATGTCATCCTGCCCCACCTTCTTCCCCTCCTCTGACATGCTGCGCATTTTCCTCCTCGGACTCCTGTTTGGCATCACCCTCACCATGGGCGAGGTCATCAGCTGGTTCCGCATCTATGAGATGTTCCGATTTGAGTCGTTTCACATGTACGGGGTGATTGGCAGCGCCGTGGTTCTCGGCGCCGTCTTTCACCTCTTGGCCAAAAAACAAGGGTGGCAAGCCGCCACCGGACAGCCCCTCGACATCTTCCGCTACCAAGCCAAGCATTGGAAGTCCTACCTGCTGGGCGGAACGGTCTTCGGCATGGGCTGGGCAGTGACGGGGGCCTGCCCTGGGCCGCTTTTCATCACCTTGGGTGCTGGCTACTTGCCGGTGATCGTGGCCATCGTGGGGGCACTCTTGGGCACCCTGCTCTACGGCATTGTCCGTCGGCACCTGCCGCATTGAACTTCACGGCCACCATGGGCCGGTCGTAGGATTTGTTAAGAGCCCTGGGCGCACGTTCCTCGGGTTGTCCTTGTTAATTCAACACGGACAATGCCCATGAAATTCAGCACCCTCTTCCTCTCTGCCGTCTCCGCCGCCATCGGATCGGCCCTCACCATTTTCGCGCTCACCGGATCATCGGAGCCGGCCCCAAGCGCCGCCCAGGTCCAGCCTGCCCACTACACACCACCGCCGGCAGCGCCTATGGCACCGGTCACGCCCCGAGCAACGCCCGAGCTGGCTCCCGCTGAAGGGCCCGCGATGCCAGTGAATTTTCGGGGTGCGGCAGAGGCGGCACTCGACGCCGTGGTGCACATCCGAACCGAACAGCGCGTCTCAACCGGCTCCGGCTGGTCTCCCTTCTGGGGCCAAGCACCACCATCCGGCGTCCAGCGTGGCTCTGGAAGTGGCGTCATCCTCAATGACGACGGCTACATCGTCACCAACCACCACGTCATTGACGGCGCTGACGAGATTGAAGTTGGACTCAACGACAACCGCACCTTGAAGGCCCAACTCATCGGGAGCGACCCGGCCACCGACATCGCCGTGCTGCGGATCGATGCCGGCAACTTGACCGCTTTGGAGTGGGGCAACAGCGATGAGATTCAAGTTGGCGACTGGGTGCTGGCTGTCGGAAATCCCTTTGACTTGACCAGCACCGTGACGGCTGGCATTGTGTCGGCCAAGGCCCGCGACATCCAATTGCTTCGGCCCGATTTTGAGCGGGACGTCTTTCCGGTGGAGAGTTTCATTCAAACGGATGCCGCCGTCAACCCCGGCAACAGCGGTGGCGCCTTGGTCGACACCCGCGGCCACCTGATGGGCATCAACACCGCCATTGCCTCTCGCACAGGGAGCTATGCGGGTTACGCTTTTGCCGTCCCTTCCAATCTGGCCCGAAAGGTGGCCTCCGACCTGGTGGAATTCGGGCGTGTCCAGCGCGCCTACCTCGGGGTCAACATCCGCCCGGTCGAGGAGCCCTTGGCGGAACAACTTGGGCTTCCTGAGGTGGAAGGTGTACTCGTCGTGGGCACCACGCCTGGCAGCGGCGCAGAGGAGGCCGGGATTCAAGAAGGCGACGTCATCTTGAGTGTGGGAGGAACCACCACTTCCACCCTGCCCGCCTTGATGGAACGGGTCAACCGGTATCGCCCCGGGCAGTCCACCACCGTCGACATCTGGCGAGATGGTCAACTCCAGCAGTTCGCCGTGCAATTGCGGGACCGCAACGGCAAGACCGACATGGTGTCGGCCAGCGAAGCCAATGCCGCAGGAGTGGCCCTCATCCTCGGCGCGGAATTGCGGCCATCAGAAGGCGGTGTGCTGGTCGAACATGCAGGGAATGGCGCATTTGAACGGGCTGACGTCCCGTCCGGCACCCGCATCACCGCCGTCGATGGCCAGGAGGTCACCACCCCAAAAGCCTTGATGGACGCTCTTCAAGATGCCATGGCCCAACAGCGCAAGGCCGTCCTCTTGGAGGGCGTCCTTCCAGACGGGCGTCAAACCTGGTTTGGCCTCGGGCTTCGCTGAGCACGGAATCGCTATCTTAAAGCATGGGCCGCTCGACTTTCCACCTCCCCCTGTTTCCCCTCGGGGTCTTCCTGTTTCCGGGAGAGCAAACCGGCCTGCACATTTTTGAGCCCCGTTACCGCCAATTGGTGGGAGAATTGGAGGTCGCTCTTCAAGGCGGACACGTCCGGGACAACCTGTTTGGCATCCCGTTTCACTTTGAAGACGTCACCGCATCGACCGGCACCTTGGCCAAGTTGGTGGAAGTCAAAAAGGTCCATCCGGGCGGCCGCAAGGACATCTTGATCCAATGCGTCGGGCATTTCGAAACCCGGAGCTTCCAGTCCATCTCGACCCCCAAGCTGTATCCTGCGGGACAAGTTCTCGAACGGGACATCGCCTTGGATTCCGAACTGTCCACCCGTCACCTTGCGAGGGTCCTCAAAATCAAGGAAATCCTGAGTGAGCGCGACGTGGACGTGACGGAATTGCCGTCCGACACCATTCAGGACCTGACCACGTGGCTCGGTCTCCCTCCTGCGCACAAGCACAACCTCCTGGCCAAGAAGGGCGCCGAACGCGCCCGTTTCCTCGACAGCGTGCTGCGCTGGACGTTGCTGATTCTTCAACAGGAATCCAAAGTGGAACGGGGATTCTTTCCCAATTGAGCGCGCGGTGAGCCGATGCCAGCCCGGCTATCTTTGCGGCATGTCTCAACCCTTGCCTGGCGAACAGCATCGAAATCTTGCCTTGGCGTGCATGTCCCTCCTGTGGATGACCGCGCTTGTGCTCAGCAGTTGTGGCGACGCCTCTTCAGGAACAACGGGTTCTGACTCTGGAGTGTCAGGCGGTTTGGCGCCAGGAAATGTGGCTGTCGGGGCTTGGTCTTCCGATGGAGATGCCCCGCAAGTAGATGGTACGGCGACGTCAGCCCCCAATTGGAAAGGCCGCCCGACCATTGAGGAAGACCCTTATTTGAACCCCACCCATCCGGCTTACATGGCCGGCCCCACCGTGGTGCACTTCCCGGAGGATGACCAGGTTCACCTCGACCCTGCGGCGTACACCGAGTTCCAACGACAGCTCGAAAGCTTCGTGGTGAGCAACAACGACGGCCTGTATCGCTCTCATTTCGAGAACCATTACATCCCGGAGACCTTCCCCACGGACTCCGTCTTCGAGCTCTACGTGCGGATGTGGGGACAATGGGACAGCATCGGCGTCCGGAACCGGTTCGATCACTGGGCCGTCCGGTACATCTCCCCTTTCGAGCCGGGAGAGGTCTACGACGTGGCTCTGGCTGAAGTGGACATCCGCCACCACATGGTCTTCGAAAAGCGATGGACAGGCAACTACCGCAATTTCGGCCGCACCCTCGGCCAACGCTACCCCGGCGCGGAGATCAC
>CBFHWV010000032.1:6341-18840 GCA_965659565.1 uncultured Flavobacteriales bacterium | reverse complement strand
CGTAGGTCAGGTCGAAATGGATGCCCTCACAGAGGAGGTCGGTGCTGACGAGGGTGCGGTGTCCGGCTGCAGGCGAGAGGACCGCAGCGTCATCTCCCACTCCGAGTTGTGTGCTGTCCTGCTTCTTTTCGAGGCCTTTGGTCAACTCAGCGATGAGTCCGAACTCTCCTAACGTGCCGATTTCCGTGCGTTCCGCGTCCATGGCGCAAAACTAGGCCGGGGAAAAAAAAATTGTATCTTTGAAAGACCTGAGACTTGTACGCCATGCGTTTTGCAATCCTTTCCCTTCTGCTGGTCCTTATCGGAGGACTCCATGCCCAGACTTCTGTTGGTCTTCGGATTGACCACAAGGCCGGTCAGGCCGAATTCGACAGTGCCGGCCCTTGGGCCACGCCCCTCGGTGAGGAGGTGTACATCGATCGGTTGGAGTATTACTTGAGCATGTTCACCCTTGTCCATGATGGGGGTCAGGAAACCGCCATTGAGGGCGCCTATGTCCTCGCCGATGGCTTCGTCGATGAGCTCCATCCACTCGGCGAGGTCGATGGCGTCGAGAACGTCGAGGCGCTGAAGTTTTTTGTGGGCATCGACCCGGACAACAACCACGCCGACCCAGCCGCATGGCCCGCCGACCACCCGCTTGCGCCGCAGGTGCCGAGCATGCACTGGGGCTGGGCTTCAGGCTACCGGTTCATCGCTTTGGAAGGCGGAGCCGGTGCGACGGGATCCGTCGTCCACGAGATTCACGCCCTTGGCGATGACAACCATTTTCCAGGCGAAATGGAGGTGTTGGCGACCATCGAAAACGGCGTGTTGGTCCTGGATGTAGAGGCCGATGTGTTGGGCTTCTACAACCTGCTGTCGGTGGGAGAGGGGTTGATCAACCACGGCGAAAACGAAGAGGCCATCCTCGTCTGCAACAACCTCGCCGATGAGGTCTTCCGCTTGCCTGGCGCTGCGGGACTCGAGGCGGAGGTCCAAGCTGGACTCGGTTTTGCGTTGGTTCCTTTTGAGGGAGGGGCGGACATTCGATTTGACGCGCCACTGCAGGTGCCAGCGGAAGTGGTGTTGCTGGACATTCTGGGCCGGCCGGTGCAGCACATGGAGGTGTCGGCAGGCGTTCAGCACCATCGGATTGCGGATGCGCGGCCGGGGGCGTTTTTGGTGTCGGTTCAGACCGCGCATGACCGCGTCACGCGCCGCTGGGTGCAGGGCCGTTAAAGGGCGGGTTCCAAGACCCGCTCGGGTCAACCAGGTTGATCGGCCGCCCAGGCCCGGATGGCTTGGGCCACCCGAAGGTTGACGACCTTGAGCAGGGCGTCTTCTTCGGCGGCCTTGATGGCGTCCACCGTGCCGAATTCGCCCATCAATTTGCGTCGCGTGGCGGGACCGACTCCGGGGATGTCGTCCAGGGCGCTGTGCAGGGCGGCGGCACTCCGGCGCTTGCGGTGGTGCGACAGAGAAAAGCGGTGGGCTTCGTCCCGCATCCGTTGGATGAGCTTGAGCGATTCGGACCGCTTGTCGAGGTGGAGTGGAATGCTGTCGCCCGGGAAATAGAGCTCTTCCAGTCGTTTGGCGATGCCGATGATGGCCACCTTGCCCATGAGGCCGAGCCCGTCAAGGGCTTGGACCGCGCTGGACAATTGCCCCTTTCCCCCATCCACGATGATCAGCTGGGGCAGCGGCTCGCCTTCGTCCACCAACCGCTTGTAACGGCGGTGCACCACCTCAGCCATGGAGGCGAAGTCATCGGGCCCCGGCACGGTCTTGATGTTGAACTTCCGGTAATCGGATTTGGCCGGCTTGGCCTTCTTGAACACCACGCAGGCCGAGGCGGGGTTGGTGCCCTGGATGTTGGAGTTGTCGAAGCATTCAATGTGGACGGGAAGCTCCTTGAGGTGGAGGTCCTTCTTGAGGGTCTCCATGATGCGGTTCTGGGCCGCTTCGGGATCCACCTGTTCCTGCTGCTTCCGCCGATCCAGCATGGTGTACTTGGCGTTCCGTTCGGACAATTCGATGAGCCGCTTCTTGTCGCCACGTTGGGGCACATGCCATTTGACGTCCTCGACGATGGGACGGACCGGGATGCTCGTGAAAATCTCCGGGCTGTGCAGTTGGGCACGGCGGCGGAATTCGAGGATGCCGTATTCCAGCAACTCCTGGTCGCTTTCATCGAGGCGCTTCCGGAGCTCGATGGTCTGTCCATGCACGATGCCGCCATTCATGATTTTCATGAAGTTGACATAGCCGGATGACGGGTCGCTGACGACGCTGTAGACCTCGACGTCGTGGATGCTGGGGTGCACCACCGTGCTCTTGGCTTGAAATTTCTCGAGCGCCTGCTTGTTGCGCTTGTGCCGCTCGGCCTCCTCAAAAGCGAAGGACGCTGCGGCGGCCTTCATGGCCTTGTCCTGGTCTCGAATGAGGTCTTTGATGTTGCCGCGCAGGATGGTGCGGATGGCATCGATGCCCGCATCGTAATCCGCTTGGCTTTGCTTGCCCACACACGGCGCCAGGCAGTTGCCCATGTCGTATTCCAGGCAGGTCCTGAATTTGCCGGCGTCGATGTTTTTTTCGCTCAGGTCGTATTTGCACGTGCGCACAGGATGGAGCTTCCTCACGATGTCCAGCACGGCATGCATGGTCTTGACGGAGGTGTATGGACCGAAGTATTCAGAACCGTTGCGAATCACCTGTCGTGTGGCATGCACGCGGGGGAACCGCTCCTTTCGGATGACGATGGAGGGATAGGTCTTGTCGTCTTTGAGTTCAATGTTGAACCGGGGCTGGTGCTCCTTGATGAGGTTGTTTTCGAGGAGCAAGGCGTCGACCTCCGTCTCGACCACGATGAATTGGATGTCGGCGATGCGCTGCACGAGCAGGCGGGTCTTGCCATTCTCGTAGGTCTTCTTGCCGAAGTAGCTGGCCACCCGCTTCTTGAGGCTCTTGGCCTTGCCGATGTACAACAGTATGCCTTCCGCGTCATAATGCTGGTAGACCCCCGGTTTGTCGGGCAGGCGTTGCAGGATGCGTTGGATGTGCGGTGAGGCTTCCACTTGAGCGGCGTCGAAAGGGGGAAGTTACCTTCGGCGCTCATGATGGAACCGACCCCGGGCCACGGCCCTTCGCGAGAATTGGTCACCGGCGCCACTGGTTTGGTGGGCATGGAACGCCTGGCATGGCGGTTGGAGCGGGGTTGGCCCACCGTGGCCCTGCGGCGAGCGGGGAGCAACGTGAATCGGGTGGAGCACCTGCTGCGCGGGCGTCTGGGTGAAGGATTTGATGTGGCTTGGGCGGCATTGGAGTGGCGTGAAGCCGACTTGGATGATGTGTGGGCCTTGGAAGCGGCCATGGAAGGGTGTCACCGCGTGTTTCATGCCGCTGGTCGAGTGAGCTTCCGTTCTGGAGACGAGGTGGCGCTGAAGGCCGTGAACCAAGTCGGGACGGCCCATGTGGTGAACGCCGCGTTGGCCGCCGGCATCCAGCGCATGGTGCACATCAGTTCGGTGGCGGCTTTGGGACGGGCGGCTGTGGATCCGGAGAGCGGCCAGCACGCCCCCGTCTCCGAGGCCTCCGATTGGGCCGAGGGTGCAGGGGCTTCTCCTTATGGCATCAGCAAGCACGCGGCGGAGATGGAGGTCTGGCGTGGGGTGGCCGAGGGGTTGCCCGCTGTGGTGGTGAACCCGACCGTGATTTTGGGCAACGCGGCCTACACCGACAGCTCTGGCGTGATTTTCAAACGCGCTGCGCAGGGCGGCCGGTACTTTCCCATCGGCGGCAACGGATTTGTCGGCGTGGGAGATGTGGTGGCCGCGGTGGCTGCCTTGGATGCGGCTGCGGATGCTGGCCAGGCCCACATTCTCGGCGAGCGGTTCATCGTCTCCGCGGAGGACGTCCTTCACCGCGATGTGATGGCCTGGGCCGCAGCGGGATTGGGTGTGGCGCCTCCGGACCGGCCATTGAAAGGGTGGATGCTGGGGCTGGCTTGGCGAGCGGCCAGGGTGGCCGCGGCGTTGACCGGCCGGCCGGCGGCATTGACCCGGGACCTGGCGCGCAACACCCAACAGGTGCACCGGTACGACACGTCCAAGTTGCAGTCGGCCTTGCCGGAATTTCGATTCACCCCCATTCGGGAGGTCATCCGGGAAGCGACCAATTTCGAGCGCTGAGGCTCAGTTCCACTGGCTGTTCAGCGCCATCGAATCCAAGTGCGCTTGGACGTCTTTCAGCAGGGCTGGCAGGGCTTCGGGCTGGCTGTACCACCATTCATAGGTGGCGGTGAACGCCGAGTCTGACACGCCGGCCGCGTCGAGAATCTGGGCGCGATGCAACGCGCGTGTGCGGTCGCGGTCCCCTTTGAGCATGTGCTGTCGGTGGGCGGCTTCGAGCAGTTGCAATTGGGCGTGCAGGACAATGAAGTCCGCTCGCTCGACGAAGAGGTCTGGTTTGGGGGGCACGTCTTCCTTGGCACGCGGGTCGCAGCCCGCCATCGCCAGGAGGGACAAGGTCAGCCACACGCCATGTCGGAGGCGGAGGTTCATCGGGCGAATTCCAATCGCCGTCCAGCCAAGGGTTCGCCGTCGGCGGGCTCGATCACCCGCTCTCCGTCCCAGACTTGGATTCCATTGACCCACGTCCCGGCCACCCGGGCAGAGAATCGGTCGCCTGTGAAGGGGGACCAACCACACTTGCTCAAGATGCCGGATTCGGTGACCGTCCAAGGCGAGTTGGGATCGACCAGGACGAAATCGGCGGCATACCCCGGGCGGAGGTAACCGCGGTCGGGGATGTCAAAGAGCTCGGCCACGCGGTGCGCCGTCAGGCGCGGTATGTCGGTCAGGTCCAGCCATCCTTGGGCCACCCCTTCGTACAGGGCCACGAGGGCATGCTGGACGAGCGGCCCGCCCGAAGGGGCTTTCCAATAGTGGTTGGCCTTTTCGGCCACGGTGTGCGGGGCGTGGTCGGTGGCGAGGACATCGATGGCTCCGCCGGGTTTGAGGGCGGCGCGGATGGCCGCACGGTCTTCGGCGGTTTTCACGGCCGGATTCCACTTGATGCGGGTGCCGCGCTCGGCATAGTCGGCGTCAGTGAACCACAAGTGGTGTGTGCACGCCTCAGCGGTCACGCGCTTTTCTGACAGGGGCTTGCCTCCGTCAAACAGGCCGAGTTCACGGGCTGTAGAGATGTGCAGCACATGCAAGCGTGCGCCCGTGCGGGTGGCGAGCTCGACGGCTCGGGAAGAGCTGCGGTAACAGGCCTCGGCGCTGCGGATGAGGGGGTGCTGCGCAATGGGCACATCGTCCCCGAATTGGGCCTTGGCGGCGGCGGCATTGGCCCGGATGGTCGCCTCGTCCTCACAGTGGGTGGCGATGAGCATGGGGCACTCTTTGAAGATGCCCTCCAGCACTGCGGCGTCGTCCACCAACATGTCGCCAGTGGAACTGCCCATGAAGACCTTGACACCGCACACGCGCTTGGGGTTGGTCTTGAGTACCTCGTCCAGGTTGCCATTGGAAGCGCCCATGAAGAAGCTGTAGTTCGCGGGACTCACTTCAGCGGCCCGGTCGTATTTGTCCTGCAGCAAATCCTGGGTGAGGGCCTGCGGCACCGTGTTGGGCATCTCCATGAACGTGGTGATGCCGCCCGCCACGGCGGCTCGGGATTCTGTGGCGATTTCGGCTTTGTGGGTCAACCCGGGCTCGCGGAAATGCACCTGGTCGTCGATCATGCCCGGCAAGAGGTGCAGGCCGGTACAGTCGTGGCGTTGGGCGCCCGCGGCGGCGTGGGCAATGCTCGGGTCTTCGCTCGCGCGAAGGTGGGGTCCTACGGCGAGAATGCGGTCGCCTTGGATGAGCAGGTCGGCCTGTTCGACCCGGCCTTCGTGGACGAGGGTGGCCCCGGCAAAGAGGTGGTTCATGCGTCTGTGTTGGCGGGTTGGATGTCGAAACGGCGCATCTGAAGCACGCCGAGGAACGCTTCCCGGAAGATGTTCAAGCTCATTTTGGAGGTGCCGAATTCACGGTCAATGAAGGTGATGGGCACTTCGGCGATGGAGAACCCCAGCTTGCGGGCGTTGTACTTCATTTCAATCTGAAAGGCGTACCCCACAAAGTGGATGTGGTCCAATCGGATGGCGCGCAGGGTCTCGGCGCGGTAGCACTTGAACCCGGCGGTCGGGTCTTTGACGCCCAGGCCGAGCACGACGTTGACATACAGCGACGCGCCATAGCTCATGGCGATGCGGTGCCAAGGCCAATTGGACACGGCGCCGCCCTTGGTGTACCGTGACCCCACGGCCACGCCGGCGCCGTCCATGCAAGCCTCCCGCAGTCGCTCGAGGTCCTTGGGGTTGTGGCTGAAGTCGGCGTCCATTTCGAAGAGGTAGGCATATCCTTCAGACAACCCCCACTTGAAGCCGGCAATGTAGGCGGTGCCCAAGCCCAGCTTGCCCGAACGTTCGAGCAGGTGGATTCGACCCGGATACAGGTCTTGGGCTTGCTTGACCAGATCTGCCGTCCCGTCGGGTGACCCGTCGTCCACCACGAGGACGTGAAAAGGCTCCCCCCGTTTGGGCGTGAGCTCCATCACGGTGTTGAGCATCCGGACGATGTTCTCCTTCTCGTTGTAGGTGGGGATGATGACGAGGCTGTCAGACACGGGGAGGGGACTGGGATGTAGGGATTACAGGCTCATGCGGAGCAGGTTCAACTCTTCCCGGTCGAGCGTGCGCCAATGCCCGCGGGGAAGGTCCTTCTTGGTGATGGGCCCGAGAATGGTGCGGTCGAGCCGATCGACTTCGTAACCGAAGTGCTCCAGCAACATGGTCAATGCCTTGGGGCGGTTGGAGTGGATTTCGACCCCAATTTCCTTGGGGCGCTTTCCCCCTTCGATGAGTTCGGCCGAGGACACCTTGATGTAGCCCCGCTCGGTTTCCACGCCCTCGACCATGGCGGCGAGGTGGTCGTGTTGAATGGGTTGGCGAAGCGTGACGTGATACAGTTGCCGGATTTTGGTCCCTTGGGCCCGCATTCGGTCGGCGAGTTCCGGGTCATTGGTGAACAGCACCAACCCGGTGTCCATGCGTTCCATTTTGTCCACGGGCAGAACCACTTCGCGTGTGGCGTTTTTGATGAGGTCCATCACCGTCCGCCGACCTTGCTTGTCGCCTGCAGTTCCCAAGAAGTTCTTGGGCTTGTTCAGCACGATGTACTGCTTCTTCTCGGGCTTGATGCGCTGGCCTTCGACCACAACTTCGTCGGTGGGGTGGACCTTGGTGCCCAGCGCGGTCACCACCTTTCCATTGACGGTCACCGCACCCGCCGTGATCAGCAGGTCAGCTTCGCGTCGAACGCACACGCCGGCGTTGGCGATGAATTTGTTGAGGCGCAATGGGGCGTCGGCATCTTTGAGTGGCGTGCGGCGCTTTGGGCGCTGCGGCCCGCCGTGTCGGCGGGCGCCGGGGCCGCCTTTGTGGCCACCGCGACCGGCGGTTCCGCCGCGCTTGGCGGGGCCATGGCCGTCGCGTCCGGGGGCGGTCCGTTCCAGTTTGGCATCAGACAGGCTTTTGCGCGACCCGAAGCCCCGCTTGTCTTCCCCAGCTGAGTCGCCGGATCGGCGGTTGGGGTTGTTGGCGCGGCCGGTGCGCTGCGGTTTGCGGGAGCGGGGTCTGTCGGACATGTATGGGTGCGGCGTGGCCGTCAAAGATACAGCAGGTCTTTGCCGGCCATTCGGGGGATGGCGCGTTCGTCAGCGCCCGGGAGAAATGCGCACCCGCTCATCGGTGCCCGCCGTCCCACGGCGTCCGAAGGTGTAGGCCAACGTGACCCCCCGTTCGAGAAATGTCATGGCGTGCCGGGCTCGGCTGGCGTCCAACTGGGCTGCGGCCAGCCCTTCCACGACGGGGGTTTCTCCACTCAGGTCGCTGGAGGCGAGAAAGCGGCTGTTGCCCACGGAAATGCCACCGCCTTGCGCGCGGACGAGGGCCCTGAAGCGGCCCCATTGGAACCACAGCCCCAAGCTGGCGCTCGCACCAGAGCCGCTGATGTGCCAGTAGTGCTTGGTGCGCACGCCTTCCCATCGCACGTCGGTGGCGCACAACACCACGCCCAAGCTGGCTGCCGCCTGGATGCCCCAGCGAAATTTGCGGTTGGCCGTGTCCCACGTCTGCCGGGTCCGGGCCGCACGGCCGAACTCCACGTCCCGTTCCACGGCGACCCGGATGAAGTTGAGGCCGTCGGAGTGTTCGAAGTTGTAATCGCGCCACGCCCAATCGAACGTGCTGCGGTCATACTGCACCCCGTTGACCGTGCCGCTGGCGGAGTGAAGGGTGTGGGGCACTTTGTATTTCATGTGGTCCCACCCAGCGCTGATCCACAGTGCACCCCGGTGTCCATCTCGGACACGGCGGCCAATCCGGGCATTGAATTGCGGGATGGTGAAAGCGGCAGGATTGAGGTGGACTTTGGGGTCGAAAGCCGACGGCATGTCAGTGGCCTGAACATCGTGGAGCGTGAGGTCAATGCCCGGGCCCACAAATCGAATGTCGGCCTTGCCGTATTGGGCCCGGTGATATCCCCAGTGGACGTACCATTTGGCCTCAGCCTTTGGGGTGTCGACCCATCCGATGGCCTGGCCCATCGCCCGGCTTCCGGTCTGCGCATGCAGGGCGTTTCCTGTCAGGATGACGAGCAGAATCCACAGGCCAGAGAGGCGGCGACAAAGCAGAAGGGGACGGTGGCACATGGGACGGCGAAAGTAGGGTTTTCTCTGACCCAACGGGGCCATGTTCGGCCCATGGAAACGGAGAAACAGGGCATTGGCCGGTGGGGGGAAAATGTCGCGCGGGACCACTTGGTGAAGCTCGGGTGGGAGGTGTTGGCCACGGGCTGGCGGACGGGCCGATTGGAGGTGGATTTGATTGCGCGGGACGGGCCTTTTCTGGTCATGGTGGAGATCAAAACCAGGACGGAACCCGTTCAGGCCGGGTGGCACCGGATGGTCTCCAGAGCCCAGCAGGAGCGGCTCATCCGGGCGGCACGCTCCTACCTCTCGAGGCACCCGGAAGGGGCCGCAGAAGTGCGTTTCGATGTCGTGGCCGTACTCCGCAACCGATATGGGCACCGCATCCTGCACACCCCATCGGCGTTTTACCCGCTGATGCGTGGGATATGAAACGCACGGCGGCCTGTGGGGATTCTGAGGGCGTGCCATGCGAGGACCCGGTTTTCCGGCGTTGATTCGGTACATGGAACAGCGCTCCGTTTACCTCATCATCATCGCCGTCTTGGCCCTGACCGTCGGCTACCTCGGCTACCAGGTCTCCAAGCAAGGAGACACCATCGACGTGCAGGTCGAGCAGATTGAAACTGGGAATCTCGAGCGGGACGCCCTCGAACTGGACTTGCAAAAGCTGCGGTTCAGCTATGACACCTTGCAGACCGAAAACAGCCTGATGATGGCGGAAATGGCGGCCCAGCGGAGTGAAATCGACGGGCTGATCGAGAAGGTCCGCAGCCGGAATTACAGCGTGTCGAAGCTCAAAAAGGAGACGGAGACCCTGCGGCGCATCATGCAGGGATACGTGGTGACCATTGATTCGCTCAACCAAGCCAACATTGCCTTGCAGATGGAGCGGGACGCCATGGCACAGGAAGTGACGCAGGTCAAGGAGCGCAACCAGGACTTGCAGCGCCGGCAGGAAAACATGGAAGGCATCATTGAGGCGGGTCGGGTCTTGCAGGCGATGGACCTGACGCCCATGGCCATTCGGGTGTCGTCCACGGGATCCCAGCGTGAGACGGGCCGTGCGAAGCGGGCGGAGATGATCAAGACCTGCTTCACGTTGATGGAGAACCGCATTGCCGAAAAGGGCAAGCGAACCTTGTTCTTGGAAGTGGTGTCCCCAGATGGGCGACTGCTTCCGCCGGGCGATCGCGCGCCTGTCGCCATGGGAGGCGGGGTCCCGGCTTCTGCCGCCCGATCCTTGGACTACAACGGGGAGCGCATGGAGGCGTGCATTTTCTTCACCGCAGCGGAGCCGTTCGCAGAAGGGGTGTACACCGTTCACCTTGTGGATGGGGGTGAACGCATTGCGACGACCGACCTGATTTTGCGTTGACGCCAAGCGTCGCGTGTGGGGTCATCGAACGAGGGTGACCCTGCCAGATCGCCGCTCTTGTCCACGGCTGGTGGGGAAGACCACCACCCACGTGTAAACGCCGGGGGGCACATGGTGCTGTCCGTTTCCGATGCCGCCGGTGTTGGGCGCGATTCCCGGCCCGCCCACGCCGCCCGTCCAATACGCCCGCGGGTCCTCTGATCCCCAAATGCACGTGCCCCAGCGGTCCCAGATTTCGAGCCGATAGCCCGGGAGGATGCTCGCATTCGGCGCGCCGGAGATGTAGGTGCCGGCACCATTGAGCCAGGCCCCCTCCGGTCGCCACCCATCGTTGAGGCCGTCGCCATCCGGGGTGAAGGCCGAGGGCACGTAGAGGGGGTAGTTGAACGCCACTTGAACGACATCTGCTGAGCGGCAGCCATTGGTGTCGATCACGTGCAAGGTGAAGGTCGCGTCCTCCTGAAGCAGCACCTCGGGAACCAGGCAGTCGCTGCAGGACAGGGGGTCGGTTGGACTCCACCACAGCGAATCGATGGGCGCACCCTGGACCGAGCCGTAGAGAAAAGTGGGCTCGAGCCAGTCTTGGCGCTGGTCTGGTCCGGCCTCCACTTCGGGGCGGTCCCACACCAGCACGTCCACTTCCGCGGAAGCCACACAACCATCGGCGTCCGTGACATAAGCGGTGAAAGTCTGGGAGGTCTCTGTGGTCACGGTGGTCTGGGCCGAAGTGGGGTTGGCCACGAGGCTGCCCGGCACCCATTGATACGACACGCCACCACTGGCCGAGACCGGGAAGGGCTCCCCAGCGCACACCCGCCCGCCAGGCTCGACAAACGCCTCGGGCACGATCAACTCGACGGTGACCTCGTCGGTGCCCTCGCCGCAGAGGTTGGAGATCGTGACGGTGTAGGTGGTCGTTTCCAAGGGGCTGGCGGAAGGGGTCTGGCTGGCGGGGTTGTTGAGGCCGGTCGTTGGGCTCCACACCCAGGTGTTGCCATCATCCGCCGCCAGCAGTGCCGTCTGCCCAATGCACAGGGGAACCGTAGGGTAGATGCTGTCTCCCGGAGCGGCGGCGACCACGTCGACGGTCATGTCGTGCGTGCGTTCACAGCCCTCCGGGGTGGTGATGGTGACGGTGTAGGTGGTGGTGGTCACGGGCGTCGCGATGGGGTCGGATGCAGCCGGGTCAGACAGGCTTGCGCCAGGCGACCAGGCATAACTCCAGCCGGCCGATTCGGGCTGCGGACTCGTCACCGACAGTGGGGCGCCATCTCCGAGGCACACCTGGGTGTCGCCACTGGGTTCGGTGACCATGTTGACCACTTCGACCACCACGTCTGCGGAGGCGGTCCCGCAGAGCGTTTCGTCGGTCAGGGTGTAGGTCGTGGTCGCGTTGGGAGAAGCCACGGGGTCGGCCACGTCATCCGCACTGAGTCCGGCGGGGGGAAACCAGCTGAGCGCGCCGTTTCCGCTGCCTTGAAGCTGGGCCTCTTCCCCATCGCACAGGGGGTCCACCGGGTCCACCACGGGGTCGGCATTGGGCGCGATGGTGACGGTGATGTAGGCCGTGTCGGGCTCCAGACAACCCGTGGTGTCTTCCGCGATGACCTCGACGTCGAAGACGCCGTTGAGCCCATAGAGGTGCAGGGGGGCGACTTCGTTGCTGAAGTTGGCGTCGCCAAAGTCCCACGTGAAGGCGGCGGGACCGGCTGTGCTGTTTTCAAACTGCACGCTCTCGCCTTGGCAGAACTGATCAGGGCCGTCGATGGAGATGTTGGCGTTGAGTTTGCCGAGTTCGAATTTGAAGACCCCCATGTTGCAGTTGGGCGACGGGTTGTCCGGGCTCCAGGCGCCGGGAGAAGCGGGAAAGTCGTTCATGCCGCCACACCCCGCGCAGACGCTTTGGTAGACCGTTCCGTTTTGGTCGAACCGCGACGACCCGCCATCGACGTGTTCGTTGGAAAAGGGCCCCCCAAAAAAGGTGGCGTACACAAGGTCCGTGGCATCCGGGGCGAGCACGGCCAAGTAGAAATCGCTGCCGTCCGTGCTGGCTTGGAACGGGCCTCCTGTGGTGGTGAGGCCGAATGTGGAACTGCCGGACACATCCGCTGTGCCGCTGTTCGCATTGGTTTCCCCACCCCAACCGCTGATGTAGACCTGCTCACAGTCACTCACCAGAAAAGCCGTTGGACTGAGGTCGACCTGGCTGTCTCCCGACCCGAGGGTGGTTTGCCATTCGATGTCGCTGAGGTCCGGCAGGAAACAGGTGATGTACTGTCCGCTGGAGGGTTCGGAGTAGACGTTTCCGATGGTGGGCATTCCTCCGCGGGCTTGCCCATAAGCGTAGGGACGGCCCTGTCCATCGCGCTGGACAAAGTAGAC
>CBFHWV010000032.1:4480-6331 GCA_965659565.1 uncultured Flavobacteriales bacterium | reverse complement strand
CCGATGGTGGGCATTCCTCCGCGGGCTTGCCCATAAGCGTAGGGACGGCCCTGTCCATCGCGCTGGACAAAGTAGACCTGGTCGTAGTCCGAAAGGCCATGGTAGGTGGCGAATTGGACCGTCAAGTCATCGGGTCCGGCATTCATTTGCGCCACCCAGCCTTCCACACTGCCAAGCGGGGTGGGTTGGATGGACCCTCCCGGCAGGGGAAGGTTCGAAGACAAGGTGCCCCCGCCTACGAGGATTTGAAGGGCGCCAAAAGCGCCAAAGCTGTTGTCGGGTGCGACCTCCACACTGTAGGCCGCATCGGCGGCGCTGCCCCCAAAGGTTCTGCCGCAGAGCAGGGTGCTCAGGTCCGCATTGAACCCCACCACCAGAGCGTCATAGGAACCTGCAGGCGCAGGGCTGCCCGGCAGGTTGAGGTCTTGCGAAGTGGTCGTGGTGGCCACCCAGATGCTGCCGTCGGGTCCGATGTCGATTTGTCCGCGGTATTCGTCTCCGAAGTTGGCGTTGAGACCAGCGGCCTTGTTCTGGCCGTCGATGCCAGAACCCCCGAAATACGTGGCGGCTTCGAGGGTGTAGTCTGCGCCGTTGAAGCTCGCGAGATAGCAGTCCACCCCGTTGGGCTGGGTGTCGACCCCGTAGATGTCGACGTCCGAGGCGGGGCCGGCGGCCAGGTCTGGTTGGACCACGCCGGGGGTGGTGGGGAAATCCGAGGATCCTGTCGTGCCGAACAGGACCACGCGCCCCCACGTTTCATTGTACGCCAGGCTGTGCGGAATGTCGGCGTGGCTGCCCCCGAGGTAGGTGCTGTACAGGAGGTTGGTGCCGTCCGGGCTGAACGCGGTCATGACCGTGTGGCTGATGCCATCTGCGAACACGTCCATCGTGGCTTCCAAGGCATCTGCCGTGGTGGGATAGCCGGGCGCAAATGCAGCAGCCCCGCCGATCAGGGCGCCGTCCGGGCCATTGCTCGCGGTCGTGCCGAAGTTGTCTCCCGTGCTGCCCGCAAACGTGGAGAAGGTGATCTCGGGATCGATGACGAGTGGCCGGCCATCGTCGTAGTCCCCCACGGTGAAGTGCACCTCCTCGCCTTCCACGCGGTAGGCACAGGACACCTCATCGAGGGTGCCGTTTTCGTTCCATTGGAAGGCAAAAGGGGTGGCCAATTCGGCCGTGAACCCAGCGGCGGCATCGTGCAGCGCGTGGTGCAGCTGCAGTTCGCCGGAGGGGCCAATGGAAGGCGTGACGCCCCGGTAGCGCCACCCGATCTCGTTGGGGTCGGCACCTGGTTCGACGGTGAACTCGAAGGCGGCCCGCCCTTGGCGGGTGCCGCGCCACCTCAACTGGATGCCGGGCCAGACATGGTCGGTCTTGAGCAGGGTGGCGGCCTGCACATGCTCTGCCCAGTGGGCCGGGTCGTCGGAGAGGTAGAAGTGCTGGCGATCAGAAGAAAAGCCACTCCGAACCCAGTTCAGGTCGGCCAGTGGGTCCGCCCCTATCCATTCGGCCTGCCAAAGGATGCCGCGCCGGGCCCCGACGTGGTGGTCTGCGGCAGCCTCGGTTTCCGGCGCCCATTGCCAGCAGGTCCATCCGCCCCGGTCGAGCTGGACGCCCCCTCCGGTCACTTCGGCGCGGTGCAGCACGTGGTCTGGCCATTGGCCCTCATTGGGCACATAGCGGACCTGGGCGGAAAGGGACCCCGCCGCCAGCAGACCGATGATCATCCACACGCGCACCATTGAACCAACAAGTTCGGAAAGCGAACCGTTGCGGCAGGGCGTTGTGGGCGTCAATGAATGTTGTCGGCCAGGATGCGCATCTCGATGGAGGGCGCGATTTTCTCGTGTA
>CBFHWV010000032.1:0-4343 GCA_965659565.1 uncultured Flavobacteriales bacterium | reverse complement strand
CCGACCATGGTGCCCAGGCGGCGGTTGCGGCTGTGGGGCGAATACGCGGTCACCAGCAGGTCGCCCATGTAGGCGGATGAATTGACGTCGCGGGCGGTTTCGTTGATGGCGTGCAGGAACCGGCGGGTCTCCTTCAGGGCATTCGACATCATGACGGCGATGAAGTTGTCGCCAAGGCCGAGGCCATGGGCGATTCCGGCTGCGACGGCGTAAATGTTCTTGAGCACAGCAGCGAGTTCGATGCCGAACAGGTCATCGGTGGTCTCGGTGCGGAGCCAGTTGGTGCGCATGCGGTCGGCCATGCGTTCTGCGAGCCGCTCATTGGGGCAGGCGAGGGTCAAATAGGTCCAATTTTCCTTGGCCACTTCTTCTGCATGACTGGGCCCGGAAATCAGGCCGATGCGCCCGTAGGGCACGCCCAACACCTTGTGGAGGTAGCGCGCTGGGATGTGGTGGTCGTCCGTGACGAGGCCTTTGACGGCATTGAAAACGACCTTTTTGTCGAGTCCTCGCACCTCTCCGATGGCGCTGTCGACATAGGCGCTGGGAACGGCGAGCACGAGCACATCGCTCTCGTCCACGACCTCTTGCACGTTGTCATACAGCGCGATGCGCTTGCGGTCCAAAGACAGGCTCTGCAGGTATTGCGGGTTGTGCCCGGTGCGTTGAATGTGCTGCAGGGTTTCGGGCTGGCGAATCCACCAACGGACGGGATGTTCCACTGCGTCCTCATGTTGGGTGAACAGGAAAGCGAGGGCCGTGGCCCAACTGCCGCTTCCGATGATGCCGACGCGCTCGATGGACGGGGCTTTGCTGGCCATGCCGCGAAGGTACGGAGGTGCATGGGGAACCCTTATTTTTGCCGCCCAACGGGTGCAACGATCACCTGTTTCCATTCCACTCCACAGACCATGGCCCAACAGGACGACCACCTCAAGCGCGTGATTGGACACGCCAAGGAATACGGCTTCGTGTTCCCCTCCAGCGACATCTACGATGGACTGAGTGCCGCCTATGACTACGGGCAGCTCGGGGTGGAGCTGAAGAACAACATCAAGGCCTACTGGTGGACCGCGATGGTCCGAATGCACGAGAACATCGTGGGCCTCGACGCCAGCATTTTCATGCACCCCACCACGTGGAAGGCGTCGGGACACGTCGATGCGTTCAACGACCCGCTGATCGACAACAAGGACAGCAAGAAGCGCTACCGCGCGGACGTCCTGATTGAGGACCACATTGGCAAGATTGAAGCCAAGATTGCCAAGGATGTGGCCAAGGCGGAGAAGCGCTTCGGCGACGCCTTCGACAAGGAGCAGTTCCTGGCGACCAACGGCAATTGCGTCCGCCGCCAAGGGGAAATCGACGACATCAATGCGCGGTTCAAGGCCGCCATGGACGCCGACGACCTTGATGCGGTCAAACAGCTCATCCTCGACCTCGGCATCAAGGACCCGGAGACCGGGTCGGCCAACTGGACGGACGTGCGCCAGTTCAACCTGATGTTCAAGACGGAGCTCGGCGCGGTCAGTGGGGACGCTGGTGTCATCTACCTCCGCCCTGAGACGGCGCAGGGCATTTTCGTCAACTTCCTCAACGTCCAGAAGTCCGGCCGCATGAAGCTGCCGTTTGGCATCGCGCAGATCGGCAAGGCCTTCCGGAACGAGATCATCGCCCGCCAGTTCATCTTCCGCATGCGCGAATTCGAGCAGATGGAGATGCAATTCTTCGTCGCGCCCGGCACGCAAGGCCAGTGGTACGAGTACTGGAAGGAGCAGCGAATCCAGTGGCACAAAGCCCTCGGTCTGGGCGACGAGGCCTACCGGTTCCACGACCACATCAAGTTGGCCCACTACGCCGATGCGGCCTGCGACATTGAATTCAATTTCCCCATGGGCTTCAAGGAGCTCGAGGGCATCCACAGCCGGACGGACTTTGACCTCGCTGCACACGAGGAGCACAGCGGCAAGAAGTTGCGGTTCTACGATCCTGAAAAGGAGGAGAGCTATGTGCCCTACGTGGTGGAGACCTCGATTGGCCTCGACCGGATGTTCCTCGCGGTGTTGTCCAACGCCCTGCGTGTGGAGACACTCGAGGACGGCTCAGAGCGGACCGTGATGCGCATCCCAGCTGCTTTGGCCCCGGTCAAGCTCGCCGTGTTGCCCCTCATCAAGAAGGATGGCCTGCCCGAGAAGGCACGGGAAATCATGAACCTGCTCAAGCTCGACCACAGCGTCCAATACGACGAGAAGGACGCCATCGGCCGCCGCTACCGCCGTCAGGATGCCATCGGCACACCGCTGTGCATCACCATTGACCACGATACCCTTGAGGACAATGCTGTCACCCTCCGTGACCGCGACACGATGGAGCAAGTGCGTGTGCCGATTTCCGAGTTGCCCGCCCGTGTGGCCGAGCGCGTCGGCTGGTCCACCCTGTTTGCCTGATTTCACCGGATTTTCTTCCGCTACTCCGATTCACTCCCATACCCCCTGCCAGACCATGGCTTTTCAAGACCTTTCCTTTGAAGGCGTTCGCGCCCTGATCCGCGTCGATTTCAACGTGCCGATGACCAAGCCGGGCGAGGACGGCTCCCGCGCTGTGACGGACGACACCCGCATCCGTGCCGCTTTGCCGACCATCCAGCATGTGCTCGACACCGGGGGCAGCGTGGTCCTCATGAGCCACCTCGGCCGACCGAAGGGCCCCGACGCGGACCTGTCCTTGCGCCACATTATTTCGACGCTAGAAGGCCACCTCGGCCGTCCGGTATTCGCTGCTGACTGTGTGGGCGATGAGGCGCTGGAGGTGACGCAATCCCTTGCGGCCGGAGAGGTCGCCGTGCTCGAAAACCTCCGCTTCCACGGAGAGGAGAAGGCGGGCGATGAGTTTTTCGCGGGCCAGCTCGCTGAGAATGGCGACTTCTACATCAATGACGCCTTTGGCACGGCGCACCGCGCGCATGCCTCCACGGCTGTGATTGCACGCTTCTTCCCGGAGGACAAGGCGTTTGGCTTCCTCATGGAGGGCGAGGTCAAGGCGCTGGAGCAGGTGCTCGGCAGTGCTGAGAAGCCTGTGGCCGCCGTGATTGGTGGTGCCAAGGTGAGTTCCAAGCTGGCCGTCCTGCAGAACCTGCTCGACCGCGTGGACAAGCTGGTCATTGGCGGCGGCATGGCGTACACGTTTGTTCAGGCCCAAGGCGGCCAGGTCGGCGGTTCACTGGTCGAGCCCGACATGCATGGGGATGCCCTGGCCCTCCTTGAGGCGGCCAAGGTCAAGGGGATTGCCGTTCATCTGCCCACGGATACGCTGTGTGGAGACGGCTTCTCGCCCGATGCGAACCAGCAGACCCATCCGACCAACGCCATTCCCGAGGGCTGGGAGGGCATGGACATTGGCCCGGACAGCCGGGCGGACTTTGCTGCGGCACTGGCCGGTTGCAAGACCATCCTGTGGAACGGCCCGATGGGCGTGTTCGAATTCGACCGCTTCGCCGAGGGAACCAACCAAATCGCCCAGGCCATCGTCCAGGAGACGGCGGTGGGGGCCTACACCCTCGTCGGTGGCGGAGATTCAGTGGCGGCGGTCAACAAGGCCGGCCTTGCCGACAAGGTGAGCTACGTCTCCACGGGAGGCGGCGCCATGTTGGAAGGCCTTGAGGGCAAGACCCTTCCCGGCATCGCGGCCATTGCCGAGGCCTGAGCAACGGGTCGCTGACAAATCTCATCGGGCCGGTCGGTAACCTTGGAGGGCGCACACCGTACCTTCAAGACTGACCGATGCGCTTTTTCCTGCTTTCCCTGCTGCTCGCGGCTGTTGTTGCGAGCCCAGCCCAGATTTCCCTTTTGGGAGGTTCTCCCCTGTCCACGGACACGCCTCCATTCAACAGCCAACCCCATGGCTTGAATCCCACCGGACTGTGGGAAGACAGCAGTGGCCCCCTTCCGACCAATGCGTGGTGGCAAAACCTTGCCCTTGGCGGAGGTGGACTCACAGTCAACACCTTGCCGTATCTCGTGCAGGTCAGTGGGGATGCCTTGAAGTTCGGCGCGCCGAGCAAGGTGGTCGAGGCCAATTTCATTTTCACCTCGATGACCGAGAACCTGAGCTTCCGGTCCGTGCAGAGCACGCCGGGGCAACAGATCACGGATTATGGACCGCTTCACGTCAGCTTGGCGTGGGGGTCCGGATCGGGCTCGATGCACACCGACCTGGTGCGCGGTCAGCCTTACATGACGATGCACTACACCGGATTGACGCCCCGGATTGGGACGGTGCATGCGATCAACAGCGTCAATGGAGGCTCGGCCAGTTCCGCGAACACGGGGACCCGCTTCGAGGTC